>CAISKJ010000791.1 GCA_903885885.1 uncultured delta proteobacterium | reverse complement strand
GGCCTTGATGAAGTCGGCCGTGGTGTGACCCGCCACGAGCTCCGTGGGCATCGGGTCGGGCACCACGCGCGTCGTGATGTCTTGCCGCGATTGACCCGCCACGCGGGTGACGGCGTCGACGATGCCCGCCGAGGCGCCCGCGATGCCCGCCATGCCGGGGCCGAACACGATGGGCATGCCCGCGCCGTCGACGGTGCGCGTGCGCGTCGCCACGATGGAGGCGTTGGCGTAGGTGTACCCGCCTACGCCGAGGCCCACGTCGACGCCGATGAAGAACCCGCCGCGGTTGTTGATCGCCGTGACGAGCTCGTTGCAGTTGTGGCCCGGATTGCCCGGCGTGGCGGGCGAGCCGCCGGCGCAGCCGTCGTACCAGGGCGCGTCGGAGGCGAGCACGATGATGGGCACGCGGCCCTCGAGGAAGCAGCCCCAGCCGTACTTGACGGCCCCGGGCGTCGAGCCGCAGTCGCGCATGGGGTTGTTGCGCGGCACCCAGCCGTTGCCGCGCGGGTCGTGGGCGTTGCGCACCGAGTAGAGCGCCGCGCCGTCGCTCTCGTGGCCGCGGTTGCCGTCGCCCGCGATGACTTCGAACGCGGCCTCGGTCTGGTTCTCGGGCCCGTCGCCGCCGAAGAAGGCGTTGCGGGTGTAGGCCGAGATCGTGACCATGGTGTTGAAGGCGTTCTGCGAGGCGGTGATGTCGGGCGAGAGGGCCTGACGCACCCAGAGGTTGTAGTCGCCCGGCGAGCCCGGCGAACCCTGCGGGGGCACGGGCATCGAGTCGAAGCTGCCGACGCCCATGCGCACGTCGGGGATCTGCCGCTGAATGCCCGGCACGATCACCATCGAGAAGTTGGCGCGGAGGTTGGCGATCACGGGCTCCATGCTGGCCGAGTTGTCGACGAGAAAGAACACGTCGGCCTGGCGGATGCGCGTCGAGAAGGTGAACTCGCGGTTCTCGTGCGGGCCCATCATGGGCGCGGGGTAGTGCGGGAGCACCACGTACAGCGAGTTCTCCGGGGGCACGCTCGACGCCATGCGCGGGTCGCTCATGGCCGACGTCTCGATGAGGTCGGTCACGCGGTCGCCGTCGGTGTCGGCGCTGCACGGGTTGGTCTGCGCCATGAACTCTTCGCGGTCGGTGAGCCCGTCGTCGTCGGAGTCGAGGTCGCGGTAGTTGGGCACGCTGTCGCCGAGGCCCGCCGTCACCGCGTCGCAGTTGTCGCCCGTGCCGCCGCACACGATGCGAACGCCCATGGAGTACCCGGGGTACGTGCGGTTGGCCTCGTTCACGTCGAGGAAGCCGTCGTTGTCCGAGTCGGTGTCCATGTAGTCGCGCATGCCGTCGCCGTCGGTGTCGCGGTCGGGCGCGCCTTCGATCTCGTCGGAGAGCCCGTCGCGGTCGGTGTCGCGGCACGCGACCGTGGGCATGTCCGACGTGGTGGGGGCGTCGGTGTTGACGCGCCCGTCGGGGCGAATGCCCGCGTCGACGCCGCCGTCGAGGTCGCCGCGAGGGTCTTCGATTACGTACGTTCCGGTGGGGGTGCACGCGACCGTGAGCGCGAGGCCCAGGCACGGGAGCAGACGACGGGTGATGTTCACGGCAGCATTTCCCTCGCGTAAGTGCCAAGAGAGCACAACGCTCGGATTAGAACGCGGTTGCGCGCTCGCACACAAGTGGGAGCGCCGTGACCACCGCCGCGGGGCGGTTACTCCTCGCGGTCGAAGGGCGCGTCGTCGTCGGGGTCGCGCGGCGGCGCGATGCGCATGGTCTCGACGCGCACCGTCGCAGGGTCGTAGCGCGGCGGCGGCGCCTGCGGGGCCACCACCTGCACGCGCTCGGCGCGGGCGTCTTGTTCGAAGTGCAGCGCCTCGTTGACGGTGAAGCCCACGCGGCACGCGCGCACGCCGCGGGGCCAGTGCAGCGTGGCGGTGTACACCCCGCGCTGCTCGGTCTCGCGCACGGGGTCCACGGTGACGCCGTTCGAGGCCGTGGCCTCGACGCGCGCGAGCGACACGGGCTCGCCCACCGCGTCGTGGAGGCGCAGCGAGAGCGAGCCCACCGCGGGGCCGTCGGCGGTGTCGCTCGCCGGCGCGTTGATCTGCAGCTCGCGGCGCAGCGGGCCCGCGAGGCCCGCGGGGATCGTGCGCTCGCGCGCGTTGCGCCCCGACGGGTCGGTGGCGCAGCGGAGGGCGTGGGGCCGCCCGGGCATGAGGGTGAGCGGCTGCTCCCACGAGGTGAGGGGGGCGCCGTCGAGGCCGCAGAAGAAGCCCTGCGGGATGCGCACGCGCGCGCGCTGCTCGTCGGGGCCCTCGGTGGCGGGGAGCACCGTCGGCGCGGCGATCTGGATGCGCACCACCGCCGACGACGAGCTCTCGAAGCGGTTCACGTCGATGGCCACCACGCGCACGTGGTAGGTGCCGGGGCTGTACGCGCGGCCCGTCCATCGCGGGGTGGCGGCGGGCACGCGCACGCTCTCGACGAGGTCGCGAAACGACTCGTCGCGGGCGACCTGCACCTTCCACTCGCTGGCGGGTACGGTGTGCGCGCGGGGGTTGGGCGCCCACTGCGCCGACACGTCGAGGGGCTCACCGAACGAGAGCAGCCGCGTGGGCGGCGAGGCGCGCCACACGGGCGCCCGCGGCAGGAGCTGCAGCACGCCGGGGCGGTGATCGACCTCCTCTTGCACGCCGTAGCCCTGCGTGAGGAGGTACTCGCGCGTGCCGACGCGCACGCGCATGCGGCCGCGCCACACGGCCATGCGGGTGATGTGGCCCCCGAGGTCGGCGGCGACCATGGCGTCGGCGCGGCCCGTCCACACGGTGACGGCGAGGGTCGACACGGCGATGGGCGCGGCGCGGAGCCCGAGCGGCGCGGCCCGCACGCGCATCGAGCCGCGGGCGAGGGTGGTCGTGGTCGAGGGGTTCTGCCCGGCGGCCGTCGGCAGCGGCGACGCGAACATCACCAGCAGCGAGTTGCCATCGAGCTCGAGGAACGACCCGTTGGCGAGCGCGATCATCGCCGAGCCGTCGGGGCCCGTGCGCACGCGCTGACCGCGCGAGAGCATCTCGCCCTCGACGGCGCGGTGCGTGTCGTCGGCGCGCAGGTCGGCCCCGAGCACCTCGACGGCGCCGCGCACCCACGCGAGGCGCGCCTGCTCGCGGCTCACCTCAACGGTCGGCGGCACCTGCGCCGAGGCCGTCGCCGGCGCCATCGCGGCGAGCGCGGCGACGAGCGCCACCCACGGGGCGCGGCGACGGCGACTCCGAGGTGTGGGCGTGGGCGTGCGGGGCGTCACGGTAGCGGCTCCGTAGGGGTTCTCATTAGGATAGCAACGATCGGTCCACGAAGGGGAGTGGCCCCAGAACGAGAAGTGACGCTTCGATGCACCCGACCGGGGCTATGAACGCGCGTGCGGAGCATTGCACTCGTTGCACAGCTCAACGGCGGCAGCGGGCAGAGTGTGAGGGCGAACCGTGCGGTAACGGCGATTGCGGGGCTTTCACCGCGCGGCGTGATCGACGACACTCTGCGCGATGGCCCCATCGCGAGGTATCGGTGCGCTTGTGATCGCTGCGATGCTGGCGGCCTCGTGCGCGGGTGACGATGGCGCGGCACCCGACGGCGAAGCGGGCTCCGAAACGGGCGCCGAAGCTTCGGTCGACGACGTCATCGACGATCGCGTCGCCGAAGACGTGACGGAGCCCGACGCGAGCCTCGACGACGTTGCGGAAGACGCGCCCGCCGTGAGCGACGCGGACGACGTGAGCGACGCGGGCGACGCGAGCGACGCGGGCGACGCGAGCGACGCGAGCGACGCGGGCGACGTGAGCGACGCGGCTGACGTGCGCGACGCGGGTAACAACAGCGACGTGAGCGACGCGGGCGATGCGCCCGACGCCGCGACGAGCGTGCCCGTGTCGCACGCGCGAGAGCTCCGCGGGGCGTGGGTGGCCACGGTGTGGAACATCAACTTCCCGTCGAGCGGGCGGCTCTCGGTGAGCGCGTCGCAGGGCGAGCTCACGGCCATGCTCGACGTGATGCAGCGCAACCGCCTGAACGCCGTGGTGTTTCAGGTGAGGCCCGAGGGCGACGCGGTGTACCGCTCGACGCTCGAGCCCTGGAGCCGCTACCTCACAGGCACGCAGGGGCGCGACCCGGGCTACGACCCGCTGTCGTTCCTCGTCACCGAAGCGCACCGACGAAACATCGAGGTGCACGCGTGGTTCAACCCGTACCGCGCGAAGTCGGCCTCGTCGCAGGCCGTGGTGGCGCCGCACATCGCGGTCACCAACCCCGAGGCCGTCGTCACCTACAACAACACCCTGTGGATGGACCCGTCGCGCACCGTCGTGCAAGACCGTCTCGCCGCGGTGATCCGCGACGTGGTCACCCGCTACGACGTCGACGGGGTGCACTTCGACGACTATTTCTACCCGTACCCCGCGACGGGGATGGCCTTCCCCGACAGCGCGCAGTACGACCGCTATCGCATGGGCGGCGGCGCGCTCTCGCTGGCTGACTGGCGCCGCGACAACGTCAACCGCATGGTGCAGCGCGTCTCCGAGGTGATCGCCGTGGCGCGCCCCGACGTGCGCTTCGGCATCAGCCCCTTCGGCATCTACCGCCCGGGCATGCCCGCGGGCATCTCGGGCCTCGACGCCTACAACGCCATCTACTGCGACCCCGTGCGATGGATGCGCCAGGGCTGGGTCGACTACCTCGCGCCGCAGCTCTACTGGCCCTCGACGCAGACCGCGCAGGCGTACGGGACGCTCATCGCCTGGTGGGCGGGCCTCGCCACCGGCGGGCGATCCATCTTCGCGGGCAACAACCTCGGCCAGCTCGGCTCGTCGAGCGCGTGGAGCGTCGACGAGTTTCGTCGTCAGCTCGAGCTCACGCGCGCGCAGGGAGCGCGCGGCGCGCGGGGCAACATGTGGTTTACGGTGCAGCCCTTTCAGAGCAACCGCATGGGCATCGCCGACGTGTTTCGCGCCAACTACTACCAGCAGGGCGTGCTCACGCCCCCGATGGCAGGTTCGCGCCCGCGGCCGCCGACGCCGACGGTCACCGTGGCCGCGCGGGTGCTGCGCCTCGCGCACCCCGACGCGCGCGCGCTGCGAGCGTGGGCGGTGTACCGCGACGTGAGCGGGCGGTGGGAGCTCGATCAGATCGTTCCCGCCGCGCAGGCGAGCGCGACGGTGACGATGGCAGGCGCGTACGCGGTGAGCGCGGTGAACCGCTACGGCGACGAGAGCCTCGGCGCGGTGGCTGCGGTGCGGTGATGGGCTTACCGTGTCGAGAGCGCGCGGCGGCGCGCGTCGTTGTGATAAGTCGAAGGCATGACCTGGCCACACACTCTCTCCGCTGAGCGCGCGAAGTTCGCCTCTGCGGCGCTGCGTCATGTGAGCGATGCCACGAGTCTCTTGAGCACGTCGCCGATGGGGGCGTACTACCTCGCGGGCTACGGCCCCGAGTGCGCACGCAAGGCGGCGCTCACCTGGCCTGATGCGCGGTCTGCGAAGGAGATCGACAAGGCCATCGGTCACGGATTTCACAAGCAGGCAGAGCTCGCGCTGGCGCATGTGCTCGCGGTCGACCCGCTCGCCGCGCGCTACGAACTGCCCAGGTGGCAGACGCGCTTCCTCAAGCTCGCAGCGTGGAGCGAGGATAAGCGCTACGAGTCGAGCCAGATGTTCGGGGCCGCCGCCGCCAGGGGAGTGCTCCGCGAGGCGAACGAGGTCGTGACCGAGGTGATCGCCGCGCTGTGGGCTGACGGTCGACTTCCGCCGCTCGAAGACCTCGTCGAGGTGATGCCGTGACCTTCGATGACGTGCTGCCGACGCTGCTGCGCGTTTGTGAGAGCTGGGAGCAGATCGGTGCGGTCGTCAAGATCGCGATCGTGCGAGATCTCCGCGGGCGAATCCGGCTCGTCGTCGATGCGAAGAAGGATGAGAAGGCCTTCGACGCCAAGGAACTGTGCGTATTGCTCTCGAGTGCACTGGGCGACTGGTTCACGGGAGAGATTCTCGGCGCGGGCAAGGACGGTCAGGCGCTCAAGAATGTTGCCAGTCGCGTAATCAAGGCGGCTTCTGAGAACTTCGACACGCGCTACACCGACGATCTCGGCGGCGAGAAGCAGGCGACGCCGGGGCGGTGGAAGCTCCTCGAACGCCGTGTGGGCAAGCACCCCTGGCTCGAAGGCCACGCGCCGCCCCCGTGGCCTCCGTCCGAGAACGAGCCGACGGTGGTGACCTTCTACTCCTTCAAGGGTGGCGTCGGGCGCACCACGACGCTCGCGGCCTGCGCGCTCCTCGCCGCAGCGGCAGGCGAGTCGGTGGTGATCATCGACCTCGACCTCGAAGCGCCCGGAGTCGCCTCGCTCTTCGGCATCGAGGACACCCCTCGCGGCGTGCTCGATGTGCTCGTCGACCACCTCGCGCAGAACACCGTCGACCTCACCGATGCGCTTCATGCGCCCACGGGGATCCCCGACGAGTACGCCGATCGCATCAAGGTGGTGCCCGCTGGGCGTCTCGATCTGCGCTACCTCGAGAAGCTCGCGCGCCTCGACTTCACGGGGAGCACCGTCGACCTGAACGCGACCGCATCGCCCGTGCGCGACGCGCTCCAGGCGCTCGTCGAGAAGGTGCGCGCGGAGTATCGCCCGCGGTGGATCTTCCTCGATGCGCGCGCGGGCCTGCACGACCTCGCAGGCCTCTCGCTTCACGGGCTCGCGCACGTCGACGTGATCTTCAGCCGCGCCAACGCACAGGGCATCGCGGGCCTTGACCTCGTGGTCGCGGCCCTCGCGAAGCGGCAGCGCGACGTTGCGTCTCACACGGTGCTCGTGCACGCGTTGGCGCCGGTGGCAGACACCGAGGCGAAGACCGAACAGGCGCGGATGCGCGAGCAGACCCACGCGATGTTCACGAAGCACGGGCTGTTCACCGGTGAGATTCCCGAGCAGACCGCCGACGACGCAGACCACTGGCCCTGGACGCTCCAGCGCGAGGAGCGCATCGAGCGAAACGAGCTCCGCAAGCTCGTCGAGACCCTTGCGCGCGAGGACTTTCGCGCCGTGTGGAGTCGGATTCGTCTGGTGAGCGGCGCGATGCGGGGTGACGTGTGAGCGCTACGTTCGATCGCCCGCTCATCCTCGAAGCGATGGCCTCGTTGCAGACGGGCACGCACGATGACGATCGCACCACGTTCATGATGCCGCCGCGCGCGAAGCGCATCCTCGACCCCGCGACGGTGCTCGTCATCGGCGCGCGCGGGAGCGGCAAGAGCGCGCTGGCGAGTTATCTCCTTCACTGGGGCAAGCAATTCGTCAGGGAAGCGGACGTTCCGTCTCGGACGTTGTTCGAAGCCAGCGGAGTGAAGGGCTACTCGCTGTGGTTCGACGGCTTCTCTCTACACGGTACGCAGCACCTCGACGCGATTGTGCTCGACGACCTCGTCGCGCGCGCAGACGACGACACGATGCGCGGCTTCTGGCTCGTGTGGCTTCTGCTCCAATTCGTCGACCGATCGCTGCCCCTGGCCACGAGAGAACCCAATGAAGCAGAGCGTGCGGCACTGGACCTGCTGCGCGGCTATCGCTCACACCCCGCGCGCATTCTTCAGATCGACGCGAGCATGAGAGCAACTCTGTTGGCGGTGTTGGACGCGACGCAAGAGGGATTGGCGAAACTCGCCGACAAGCGAAACCCCTCGTTCGGGACGTTCACCGTCTGCGCGGTCTACGACGATCTCGACATCGTGGGCGCCTTCGACCCCGCCGTGCGCGCCCGCTTCATTCGCGCGCTGCTCGCGATGTGGACGAGCTTCTCCACGCGCTACAAGCATCTCTCCGCGAAGATCTTTCTCGCCGCGGATCTCTTCGACCTGCGCCAGTTCGACACCGTCGACGCGAGCAAGCTCATGTCGCGCGCCGAGCGCCTGGAGTGGGACATCCCCTCGCTCTATCGCCTCGTGCTGCGTCACCTCGGGCAGCAGGGCGAGGAGGTGCGCGCGTGGCTCGCCACCTTCGGCATTCGCTTTGAACCCTACGAAGATGGTCTCGGCTGGATGCCCGCAGACGTCTCCGACGCGTCGATCGACCGGTGGCTCACCGTCACACTGCGCGCCATCGTCGCGGTTAACGGCACGCGCGCGCCCGTGCAGCGCTGGATCGCCAACCGGCTGCGCGACGGCCGCGACCGCGTCGCCCCGCGCTCGATGCTGGGCTTCTTCCGCGAGTCGGCGCGCCTCGCACAGCTACGCCCTCCGCGCGCGCACTGGAACCACGTGCTCTCTGTCGAAGACGCGGTCGAGGCGATCGGCATCGTCGGGTCCCAGCGCGTCGACGAGATTCGCGCGGTGTACAAGTGGGTCGATCGACTGCAGGCGCTTCGTGGCCGAGTGATGCCGCTGCCCCGCACGGAGATCGAGACCCTACTCGCGATCGATCCCCGCGGCATGCCTAGCGATAAGCCCCTCCCTCCGCGCGAGGGCAGGTCCGTCACGAAGGAGCTCCTCATGCTGGGGATGCTCCGCGAGCTCGGCGTCGACGACCTGCTCGACATGCCCGACCTCTTCGTCACCCACTTCGGCGTACTGCGCAGCGAACTCGCAGCGTCGCGCTGAACTCATCGTCGCGTGCGAGTGCCGTCTCCAAGCCCGTTGAGACATCACTCGCTCCGTGCGAGGCACGCCTCTACACCCGTAGACACGCTGCTCGCACTGCGCGCGGCGGGGCTCTACACCCTCGGACGCGCCGCTCGCACCGCGCGACCCGCGTCTCTGCATGCGTACCCCCGCCGTTCGAATGCTGCGCCCCTCGTGTAGACCGCGGAGCTTCTCGCTTGACGGTGTTTGCGGGCTGCGTTCCGATCTCCGAGAAGGAGAATCGCGAGACCATGACGGCACTGACAACCAACCTGTCTCCGGGCGGACGCGTCGAGGCAGGGGATGGCATTCTTGAGCGGGCGAAGAACCACGACGTAAAATCGGTGAAGGCGAGGCTCGCCAACTTCGAGAAGGTGCACGCGGCGTACGTGAAGGCCGCAGGCACCGCGCAGGCGAAGCTCGAAGGGTGGCGCGCCGCCCTGTCCCTCGTGGCCGAGCGCGACGTCGATCAAGACGACGCGGTCGACGGGCTGGCCCTCGTGCTCGCGAACGACGGAGCGCCGCGGGTGAACCCCTTCAAGGGCCTGTCGAAGCAGGGCCCCGCGCGGCTCAAGGCGCTGAGCTACGACAAGCAGCCCGACGCGGTGCGCGCGCTCGCCGCGAAGGTCGCGAAGCGCAAGGGAGCCTCGAAGGCGACGCTCGCCGCCGCGAAGCGCTGCGTGACGACCGCGAACGCCGTCGACAAGGCGCTCGCCAGCGCGAAGGCGCCCGACGAGGCCTACCGCAAGGCGCTCGCCGCCCGCGATGCGCTGGAGCGCGCGTGGAGCACGTCGTTCGCCGCGCTCAAGCGCCTCGCGCGCTTCAACGATGCCGAGGGCACCACGGCGGGGCTCGCCGACGCGCTCTTCACCGACACCGCCGCCGCGCCGAAGAAGCGCGCGAAGAAGGCGAAGCCCGCCGACGCGTAGCGCCCGCTACCGCACGTAGCGCGTCGAGAGCGCCTTGCGCGTCGCGTGGCGCTCGAGCGCCAGCGCGATGAGCCGATCGACCAGCTTCGCGTACGGCACGCCGGTGGCCTCCCAGAGCTTCGGGTACATGCTCACGCTGGTGAACCCCGGCAGCGTGTTGACCTCGTTGACGTAGAGGGCGCCGTCGGCCT
>CAISKJ010000790.1 GCA_903885885.1 uncultured delta proteobacterium | reverse complement strand
GGGCGCTCCGCGGCGTGCGCGCCGAGCGAGCCCGTCGACACGATGGCGAAGCCCGCGCCGAGCATGCGACGGAGGTCGTCGCCCTCGCCGGCGTGCGTGTGCCCGTGGAGGCCCACGCGGAAGCCCGCGTTGTAGAGCAGCCCCAGGTCGCGCACGGTGATGCGGTCGGGGCGCCCGCGGTCGCTGCCGAGGCCGTGGTGCCACACGGCGACGCGCAGCAGCCCGCGGGCGTGCGTGTCGGCGTGACGCGCGGCCTCGTTCACCGCGGCGCTGCTGAACGACGCGCCGGTCCAGTAGCGGTCGTTGCGGTGGCACGAGTTGAAGCCGTAGATGGCCACGCCCTCGTCGCGGAAGAGGTGCGCCGACCATTGATCCGACGGGGCGCCGGTGAGCTTGAAGCGGTGGTCGGGCTCCTTGAGCGTCGAGCGGTAGAACCTGTCGAAGAAGGCCTGCACGCTCTTGAAGCGCCGGGGGTACGCGTCGCGGTCGAGGGTGAGAAACTCGCTCTGCCCGAAGGGGCCCACGATCTCGCGCACGTCGGAGAGCTCGGGGTGCAGGCGCGCCTTGCGGAGCATCGCGCGCACCGCCTCGGGGCCCTCGCGGTCGATGCGGTCGGTGACCGAGAACACCGACCCGACGGGCTGCTTCCAATCGACGTCGTGGTTGCCGGGGACGAAGACCACGCGGCGCCGCCGGTCGCCCTCCTTGATGCCGTCGCGCAGCATCGGGAGGAGGGTCTCGTTGGTGAAGTCGAAGAGGGCCGCGTACTCGTCGGCGGCCGCGCGCTGCGACAGGTCGCCGCTCACCACGATGAGGTCGAAGCGCTGGTCGCCGAGGGCCGCGCGGGGCCCGTCCCACACGTCGTCGAAGGACTCGTTCTCCCCCGTGAGGTGGAGATCCGAGATGTGGAGGATCTTCATCGGTTTCGCCGAGGGAGGAGGGAGGGATCGAGCGTCGGTGGGTGGCGGCGCTCAGGCCTTGGGGCGGGCGTTGTCGTTGCCCTCGCGCGCCGTCTCGACGGGGCCGCCGGGGGCGCCGCCGCGCGCGCGGGCCCGCACGTCGTCGACCACGCGGCGCAGCGCCGTGGCGTCGGGCTTGGGGAGGTTCCAGAGGACGAAGACTTCGTTGCGCGTTGCCATGGTGTGACCTCGAATGCCCCTGCGGTGCGGTGACTCTCACACCACCGATCGCCCGTGTCTACCCGCCCCGCCACGCCTTCAAGACCCTTCGCGCACGGCGTGACAGAGTATGACCACGCGACTCAGGTGACCTTGACCCGTGGCAGGAGGAAGGCGAGCACCGCCGGGGCGTAGCGCTTGAGGTACACGCCGAGCTTCTCGCGGCCGCCGAGGTACACCTCGTGGCGCTTGCCGTGCACCGCGTCGAGCACGACGGCGGCGCAGTACTCCGTGGACATTCCCTTGGCGTTGAGGTCGGCGCGGGCGCCGCGGGGCGAGCCGTCGCCGGTGAGTGCGTTGGTCGACACGTTGGTGCGCACGAAGCCCGGGCACACCATGGTGACGCCGATGCCGTCGCGCGAATGCTCTGCTCGCAGCGAATCGAAGAAGCCGTGGAGGGCGTGCTTCGAGGCCGCGTAGGCCGAGCGCATGGGCGAGCTGTAGACGCCCATCACCGAGCTCACCACCACGAAGCGCCCGCGGCGCCGCGACACCATCGACGGGAGCAGCGCCTTGGTGAGCGCCACGGCGCCGAAGTGGTTCACCCGCATGATGCGCTCGTCGACGCTGAGCTTCGTCTCGGCGATGAGCGAGCGCTGTGAGACCCCGCCGTTGTGCACCATCACGTCGACGTGGCCCACGCGCGCCAGGGTCGTCTCGACGGCCGCGGGGAGCGCGTCGAGGTCGGCGAGGTCGAGCGTGACGACGTCGACCGTGGGCGCCCCGTGGCACTTCGCGGCCACGCGCTCGAGCTCGTCGGCCCGCCGCGCCGAGAGCACCAGCCGCGCGCCCTCGCGCGCGAAGGCGAGCGCCAACGCCTCGCCGATGCCCGACGAGGCCCCCGTGATCCACACCACCTGATCGCGAAACCGTTGCGTTGCCATTCTGCGGCGGAGGCTACCAGACCGACGGCCGGTGATGACTCTTTACGAAAGGTCGCGCGGCGTGCACATTCCCGCCCCGTTTCGAGTCATCGGCGCGAAGAGACACTCGCGCGCCCGACGAACGAACGAACCAACAACTCCCTCACGGAGGCAGTGCGTACTCATGGCGAAGCGTAACAAGATCGCGCTCATCGGCGCAGGCAACATCGGTGGCGAACTCGCGGCCCTCATCGTGCGCCGTCAGCTCGGTGACGTGGTGCTCTTCGACATCCCCGCGAAGGCCGACTTCGCCAAGGGCAAGGCCCTCGACCTGATGCAGAACGCGGCCATCGAGGGCTTCGACGCCAACGTCGTGGGCACCTCCGACTGGGCCGACTGCGCGGGCGCCGACGTGATCATCATCACGGCGGGCGTGCCCCGTAAGCCCGGCCAGAGCCGCGACGACCTCGTGGGCATCAACCTCCCCATCATCGAGAACGTGGCCAACAACGCGAAGGCGCACTGCCCCAACGCGTTCGTCATCGTGATCTCGAACCCCCTCGACGTGATGGTGTGGGCCTTCCGCGAGATCACCGGCTTCGACGCCAAGAAGGTCGTCGGCATGGCGGGCGTGCTCGACGCCGCGCGCCTGCAGCACTTTCTCGCGGCCGAGGCGGGCGTCTCGCACAAGGACGTGCGCGCGATGGTGCTCGGCGGCCACGGCGACGACATGGTGCCCGTGCGCTCGAACTGCACGATCTACGGCATCCCCGTTTCGCAGTTTATCTCGTCGGAGAAGCTCGACGCGATCGAGAAGCGCACCCGCGGCGGCGGCGGCGAGATCGTGAAGCTCATGGGCACGAGCGCCTACTACGCGCCCGCCACGGCGGCGATCGAGATGGCCGAGGCGTACCTCCTCGACCAGAAGCGCGTGCTCCCCTGCGCGGCGCTCCTCAACGGCGAGTATGGCTACAGCGACCTGTACGTGGGCGTGCCCGTCGTGATCGGCGGCGCGGGCGTCGAGAAGATCGTGGAGCTGCCCCTCAACGACAACGAGAAGGCGATGCTCGCCAAGTCGTCGGAGAGCGTGCGCGGTGTGGTCGAAGTGGCCAAGCGCCTCCGCGCGCAGTCGGCCACCTGATCACGCGAGAGGCGAACACACTCCCATGAAGATTCACGAGTATCAGGGCAAAGAGATCTTTCGGAAGTACGGCGTCCCCGTGCCGAAGGGCGTCGCGGTGAAGACCGCCGCCGAGGCGCGCGCCGCCGCCGAGACCCTCATCGCTGAGACGGGCATCCCCGTCGTGGTGGTGAAGTCGCAGGTGCACGCGGGCGGCCGCGGCAAGGGCAAGGTCTACAAGGGCGGCGAGGTCGTGGCGCGCGGCGTCGAGGTGGTGGTGAAGGGCGGCCCCGACGCGGCGGCCGACGCTGCCTCGCGCATGCTCGGCGGCAACCTGGTCACCATTCAGACCGGCGCCGAGGGCACCACGGTGCACACGGCCTTCGTCGAGCAGGGCATCGCGATCGCGCGGGAGCTCTACCTCGGCATGCTCCTCGACCGTGACTCGCGGCGCGTCGTCGTGATGGCGAGCGTCGAGGGCGGCATGGACATCGAGAAGGTGGCCGAAGAGACGCCCGAGAAGATCCTCAAGGAGTACATCGACCCGGTGACGGGGCTCCAGGGCTTTCACGCGCGCAAGCTCGGCTTCGCGCTCGGGCTCACCAAGGAGCAGGTCGGCAAGTTCGCCGTGCTGCTCTCGGGCCTCTACAAGATGTTCGTCGCGGAAGACTGCTCGCTCGTCGAGGTGAACCCGCTCATCGTCACCGACAAGGGCGACGTGATGGCCCTCGACGCCAAGGTGAACTTCGACGACAACGCCGACTTTCGCCACAAAGACTGGGAGGCGCTGCGCGACCTCGCCGAGGAGAACCCCACGGAGACCGCGGCCAAGGCCGCGGGCCTCTCCTACGTGGCGCTCGACGGCAACATCGGCTGCCTCGTGAACGGCGCGGGCCTCGCCATGGCCACGATGGACATCATCGCCCACTGCGGCGGCGAGCCGGCGAACTTCCTCGACGTGGGCGGCGGCGCCACCGAAGAGGCCGTGACGCGCGCGTTCGAACTGATTCTGCAGTCGCCCGCGGTGAAGGGCATCTTCGTGAACATCTTCGGCGGCATCATGAAGTGCGACGTGATCGCGGCGGGCGTCATCAACGCCACGCGAAAGCTCGGGCTCAAGGTGCCGCTGGTGGTGCGCCTCGAGGGCACCAACGTAGAGCTCGGTCGCAAGATGCTCGCCGAGAGCGGCCTCGCGATCACGCCCGCCTCGACGATGCTCGACGGCGCAGAGAAGATCACCGGCCTCGTCAAGGCCGCGAGCTGAAGGAGCGCAACGGCAATGTCGATCCTGGTTGATCGGAATACGCGCCTCGTGGTGCAGGGCATCACGGGCAAGTCGGGCTCTTTTCACGCGAAGCAGATGATCGCGTACGGCACGCAGGTGGCCGCGGGCGTGACCCCCGGCGCCGGCGGCACCAAGTTCGAAGGCGAAGTGCCGGTGTTCAACACCGTGCACGATGCCGTGAAGAACGCGGGCGTCAACGCCTCGGTGATCTTCGTGCCGCCCCCGGGCGCCGCGGACGCCATTCTCGAGGCGGCCGACGCGGGCGTGGAGCTCATCGTGTGCATCACCGAGGGCGTGCCCGTGATGGACATGCTCAAGGTTCGCCGCGCGCTCGAGCACAAGCTCAACAACGGCGTGCGCCTCGTGGGCCCCAACTGCCCCGGTGTGATCACCCCGGGTCAGTGCAAGATCGGCATCATGCCGGGGCACATTCACAAGGTGGGTCCCATCGGCGTGGTGTCGCGCTCGGGCACGCTCACCTACGAGGCCGTCGGGCAGCTGTCGGCCATCAACGTGGGTCAGAGCACCTGCGTCGGCATCGGCGGCGACCCGGTGAACGGCACCGACTTCATCGACGTGCTCAAGCTCTTCAATGAAGACCCGCAGACCGAAGGCGTCATCATGATCGGCGAGATCGGCGGAGGCGCCGAGGAGCGCGCCGCCGAGTGGGTGAAGGCCAACATGAAGAAGCCCGTCGCGGGCTTCATCGCGGGCACCACCGCGCCGCCGGGCAAGCGCATGGGTCACGCCGGCGCCGTGATCTCGGGCGGCAAGGGCAAGGCGAGCGACAAGATCGCCGCGTTCGAAGAGGCCGGCATCCGCGTGGCGCCGTCGCCCGCGCAGATGGCCGAGACCCTCATGGCGATGATGAAGAAGGGCTGATCGCCCTCCCTCGTCACAACAGCCTCGTTACCTCGAAGGCCCGAAGCGCTCACCGCCCCGTGCGGAGGAGCGACTTCGGGTCTTTGTTGTAGGCCTCCTGAAGCTCCTTCGTGTAGCCGATCGTGGCGGCGGGGCAGAGCTCGCCCACGCGGCGCACAACGTCGGTCGCGCGGTCGCGCGTGTCGGTTTGCAGCTCGTATCCCTGGTGCTGCACCGTGTAGATCATCGCGTAGCGGTTGGTGCCGCCGCCGGTGATCTGGAGTACGTGCGCCCACACGATGTCTTGCGGCCGATCGCGCAGCGCTTTGAGCGCGGGCGGCATGCGCTTGCGGAGCCCCACGGCGAGCGCCACGAAGAGCAGCGAGAGGGGAAAGAGCCCGCCGGCGATGGGGCCGAAGTCCTTCGCCTCGCCGTGGAAGAGCGGGCGGTCGTCGATGCAGGCCTCACGCGTGGCGTACGGCGGCATGTGACCGTCGGCCCAGTCCCACGGGTAGGCCTTGCCGTCGCACATGGCGCGAGACTCCATGTTGTGGGTGAGGCTCGACCAGGCGAAGGCGCCGGTGCCGAGCGCTGGGAGCAGCGCGCACACTGCGAGGAAGATGAGCGCGCCGGTGCGAAAGCGGTTGTGAAGCACCGAGAGCTCTTCGGCGTTGTAGAAAACCTGTGCGAAGGTCATGACCCCAGTTTGCCTCAGGGGAGCCGCGTGGCGTCAAGCCGATCCTGCGGCGCGCGCGTCGCGGCGGGGGCGGTGTAAAGCCCTTGCGGCGCGTGTTGTTGGCGGTGTAGAGGGCGCTCGCCCGGCGCATCCAAAACCGGCAACACCTTCAAAGGAGCATTCATCATGGCCATCGAGCGTACGTTCGCGATCATCAAGCCCGACGCCGTCGAGAAGAACCTCGCCGGCGCCATTCTCGCCCACATCGAGAAGGCGGGCTTCGCCATCAAGGGCTCCAAGCGCGTGCACCTCACCCTCGCGCAGGCGCAGGGCTTCTACGCCGAGCACTCGGCGCGCGGCTTCTTCGGCGAGCTGTGCACGTTCATGTCGCGCGGCCCCGTGTTCGTGCTCGCGCTCGAGTCGGAGAACGCCATTCTCAAGTGGCGCGAGACCATGGGCGCGACGGACCCGGCGCAGGCCGCCGACGGCACGATTCGCAAGCTCTTCGGCGCCAGCAAGGGCGAGACCGCCACGCACGGCTCCGACTCGCCCGGCGCTGCGGCGCGCGAGCTGTCGTACTTCTTCGCGGCCTACGAGCTGCTCTGATCGCCCCTCCGCGGCGCGGCGTCCCGGGCGTGTGCCCGGGCCCCTCGCGATGCCCGCTTCACTGACTCATTTTCGTAACCGCGAGCGCGCGTTCTGAGGCGCTTGCGGTGACGGCGACTCTTGGGCGATACGCACGCGCATGCCCCGCAACGTAACGGTTCGCGACCGCTTCAACTATCGCTTCGACAGCTTCATGTCGCGCGGCCCCATCGCCCTCGTGGGCGCCCTCGGCGTCGCGTCGCTGCTGGTCATCGTGCTCGGCGCCGTGCTCGTGCACACGCTGGGCGTGGCGCCCTCCGATGCGGATCATCCGCGGCCGGGCCTCGTCACGCTCATCTGGATGTCGGCGATGCGCGCGATGGACGCGGGCGCCGTGGGCGGCGACGACGGGAGCCCGCTGTACCTCGGGCTGATGCTCGCGGTGACGCTCGGCGGCATCTTCGTGGTGAGCGCGCTCATCGGCGTGCTCAACAACGGCCTGGGCGCCAAGCTCGACGACCTGCGCAAGGGCCGGAGCCGCGTGATCGAAGAGGGACACACGCTCATTCTCGGGTGGTCGGCGCAGGTGTTCACCGTGGTGAGCGAGCTGTGCGAGGCGGGCAAGAATCACCCGGGCTCGGTGATCGTGGTGCTCGGCGACAAAGACAAGGTCGAGATGGAGCAGGAGATCGCCACGAAGGTGCCCGACCTGCGCGGCGCGCGTGTGGTGTGCCGCAACGGCAGCCCCATCGACCTCGACGACCTCGACCTCGGGAGCCCCGAGACGGCGCGCGCGATCGTGGTGCTGGGCCCCGAAGGCGCCGACGACCCCGACGTCAACGTGATCAAGACGGTGCTCGCCCTCGTGGGGCACAAGAAGCGCGAGCGCGGCGACTTTCACATCGTGGCCGAGATTCGCGACATCAAGAACCGCATCCCCGCGGAGATGGTGGGCGGGCGTCAGGTCGAGCTCGTGATGTCGAGCGACGTGATCGCGCGCATCGCGGTGCAGACGTGCCGCCAGTCGGGCCTCTCGTCGATCTACACCGAGCTGCTCGATTTCGGCGGCGACGAGATCTATTTTCACAGGGCTCCGGCCCTGGCGGGCAAGACCTTCGGCGAGGCCCTGAGCGCCTTCGAAGACGGCGCCGTGATGGGCCTCCGCGGCGACGACGGCAAGACGCGCCTGCTCCCGCCCATGGACACGAAGCTCGAGGCCAACGACTCGCTGGTGGTGATCGCCGAAGACGACGACAAGATCCGCGCGGCGACGAAGGTTCCCGCGGTCAACGAGGACGTGCTGCGCACGGCCAGGAAGGCGGCGCCGGAGGCCGAGAGCACGCTCATTCTCGGGTGGAACAGCCGCGGCGCCACCGTGGTGAGCGAGCTCGACAAGTACGCCGTGGCGGGCTCGAAGCTCACCATCATCGCCGACGACGAGACGTCCGCGCGCGACATCGCCGCCCTCACGCGCAAGGTGGTGAACCACGAGGTGAAGTTCGTCGCGGGCGACATCACCGACCGTAGCGTGCTCGACGCCGCGGAGGTCACCACGTTCAAGCATGTGATCACGCTGTCGTACGCGGACAAGTACGGCGTGCAGCAGGCCGACGCCGTTACGCTCGTGACGCTGCTCCACCTGCGCGCCATCGAGGAGACGCAGGGTGACACCTTCTCGGTGGTGAGCGAGATGCTCGACCTGCGAAACCAGAAGCTCGCCGAGGTGACCGGCACCGACGACTTCATCGTGAGCGAGAACCTCGTGAGCCTGCTGCTCGCGCAGCTCGCCGAGAACAAGGCGCTCGGCGCGGTGTTCGAAGACCTCTTCGACGCCGACGGCGCGGAGATCTACCTCAAAGACGCGGGCGACTACGTGGCCGTGGGCGAGAGCGTCGACTTCTTCACCGTGGTCGAGGCCGCGCGGCGGCGCGGTGAGATCGCCATCGGGTACGCCATCGCGGGCTCGTCGAAGTCGCGCGCGCCGAAGCTCAACCCGAAGAAGAGCGAGCGCGTGAAGTTTGCCGCGGGCGACCGCGTGGTGGTGCTCGCCGACGCGTGAGCGATGGCTTTCTACGCGGTGGAGTCGAGGGCGAGCGCCCAACGCTCCATCGCGCGAAAGGGCGCCGCTCCGAGGCGACGAAAGAGCGCGCGCATGGGGGTGTTGGCGGTAGAGGTTCCGCCGATGTAGAGGCGACCGCCGAGGGTGCGCGCGAGGGCCACGCCGCGGGCGTGTGCGACGGCCCCGAGTCCGCGTCGGCGGTGGGTGGGCGCGACGCCCAAGTACGTGATGCGCGACCAGCCGGTGCTGGGGTTCACTTGCGTCATCACGAAGGCCGCGTCGACGCCATCGAGGGTGCCCACTTGAACACCCATCGGGTCGTTGGTGAACGACGCGTCGGCGAGGAACTCGCGAAGGGCCGCCGCGGCGTCTTCGTCGGGTGATGACGCGGGGTCGCCAAGGGAGGCGTCGTGCATCGCGCGCGCGGCCCGCTCGAAGGTGAGCTCGCCCGCGGGCGCGAGCGCGCTCCAGTGGAAGGGATCGCGCGCAACAAGCGGGGTGAGCCACGCCGTGACGGCGTCGCTGTCGAGCGCGAGGCGAAACTCGTCGCGGCCTCCGTCGTGGACGAAGCCCAGCGCGGTGAGCGCGGCGCGGGTCAGCGAGGCGCGCGACGTGGTGAGCGCGGCGTCGCGGTCGGCGTCGTGGGTGACCACGCGCGTCTCGATGAGGTAGATGTGCGAGGCGCGCGCGTCGGTGACGATGGCGTGGAGCGCGTTGGCGAGCGCGGCGGGCGAGGGGAGCGCCGTGGCGCCGTCGAGCCAGCGGAGTTGCACCGCGCGCTCACGGTCGCTCACGGCGAAGGGAACGAGCGTGAGGCAGGGGGCGCCGGTGGCGTCGGTGAGCGAGAGCGACATCGTGCGCGAGGCTACAACGCGCCCGTGATGGAGGGCACGAAGCGTCGCGCGAGCGAGACGAAGAGCTCGTTGGTGGCGCGCTGACAGTCGTGAACGGGCGCGAAGAGCGAGAGCCGACAGTTGTTGCGCGCGACCTCGTTGGTCGCACCGTGGCGACCGCTTGCGCGCGAGTCGCTGGTGCGACGCTAGCGCGATTCTCCGCGGCGCGACGGCCACCGCAGGCGCGCGAGGCTCACCCCAAGAATCACCACGCAGCCGAAGAGCACGCCGAGGAGCATCTTCAGCGCGCTCGCGCTCTCGGCGGCGACCACGATGGGTCCGACCTGCGTCATCGGCGCGTGCGCGGCGCTACGGGGCGCGTGGCGCGCGAAGACCACCGTCACGTCGTCGGGGCGCATGCCCTCGACGGCGGCGGCCACGAGCGCACGCACCTGCGACGCTTCGACTGGCGGCGCCGCGCTCGCGTGGAGCACCAGCACCGACGCCGTGGGGTGTCGCTGCGCGCCCTCGCCATCGAGGTCCGCGTCGTCGCGCGTCGCGATGTGAACGCGCGCTGAGCGCACGCCGTCGAGCCCTTCGAGTGTGCGCGCGAGTTCGCCCGCGATGGCCTGCGCGGCGCGGGCGCGCTCCTCGGCGCGCGAGGTGACGAGCGAGCGCTCGCCCCACGATGCGGCGAAGCCCGGCTGCTCGCTGCGCGGGAGGCCTACGTCGTTGAGCGTCGCCACGGCGCGCGCAACCTGCGAGGGCGCGACGCGCACACGGTAGGTCGCGCTGCGCTGCGCGCCCGCTGTCGCCTCGTAGCGCGCCGCGACACCCGCGCGTTCGAGCGCGCTCACGGCGCGGTGCGCGTCGGCCTCGGAGACCGACTGCACCACGTCGACGTCGCCGCAGCCCGCGAGGGCCAGCGCGACGAGCGCTAGAAGCCGAAGCCCCATGAGAGCCCGATGCGCGGGCCGCCGAAGGCGCGCCACGAGAGGGACCGCACGACGCCCGCCACGCAGCCCTTGAGCCCTGCGGAGCCGTTGACCACGGTGACGCCCGCCGCGTGGCCGTTGCCGCCGATGGCGAGGCGCAGCGTGACGTTGCGCGCGCTTCCGTCGGAGAGGCAGCTCGCGAAGCGACCGAGGTTCGACGTGAGGGGGCGGGTGATCTCGCCGTCGTTGAGGGTGCCGCCCGAGGGGCCGCCCGCGCCGCCGAAG
>CAISKJ010000789.1 GCA_903885885.1 uncultured delta proteobacterium | reverse complement strand
GTCCGAGGTCTCAAGGTGAAGACCCTCCTCGGCGTGGGCACGCAGAAGGCGTAGAGGCTGAAATGGAAATCAAGACCACACGCGTCTACGACTTCATGAGCATCAGGCGATACTGGATCGCCTTCTCGCTCATCGCCGCGCTCGTCTCCGCCGTGCTCGTCTGGAAGCCCGGGCCCCGCTACGGAATCGACTTTCTGGGTGGCACCGAGCTCACGGTGCAGTTCAACGGCCCCGTGTCGACCGACGACATTCGCACCGCCCTCGAGCGCATGGGCAACGAGCGTCCCGAGGTGGTGCCCACGCAGAGCACCTCGCGCCCGAACGAGTACATCATTCGCGTCGAGAAGACCTCGTCGCTCTCGAACGCCGAGCGCGACAACATTCGCCGCGAGGTGGACCGCCGCCTCCGTGAGACGCCCGACCGCGGCACGCTCGGCGACTACCGCCTCTCGCCTGGCGGCGACCACCTCGTCGTGCAGATCAACGGCGGCAACATGTCTGCCGCCGACGTGTCGACGCTCCTGCGCGACTCAGGCGCCAACGTGCGCGGCGACGCGGCCATCCAGATGGGCGCGCGTGACGACCACCGCTGGCAGGTGCCCCTCATCGGCGTGGGCGACCGGATCTTTCGCCAGCTCACGGCGGCGCGCGCCCAGGGCGGCGTCGGCGTCGAGGGTCGCCTCAACGCAAGCGTGTGGGTGTCGCCCAAGGCTGGCAAGGAGCTGCGCGAGGCCGCCGTGCGCGCCGTGGCCTACTCGATCGTGTTCATCATGATCTACGTGGCCTTCCGCTTCGACCTGCGCTTCGCGCCGGGCGGCATTCTCGCCCTCACGCACGACGCGCTCGTGACGCTCGGCTTCTTCGTGATCACCCGCAAGGAGGTCACGATCTCGACGGTGGCCGCCATTCTCACCGTCGTCGGCTACTCGATGAACGACACCATCATCGTGTACGACCGCATTCGAGAGAACCTCGCGCGGCGCCGCAACGCGCGCATGCTCGACGTGATCAACATCTCGGTGAACGAGATGCTCTCGCGCACGATTCTCACGTCGACCACGGTGGTGCTCTCGGTGTCGGCCTTCGCCGTGATCGGCACGGGCGTCATCCGCGACTTCGCGTGGGCCATGATCGTCGGCGTCGTGGCGGGCACCTACAGCTCGATCTACGTCGCCGCGCCGTTCACCGAGTGGATCGACTCGCGCTTCTTCCACACGCCCGTGGCCCAGGGTGAGGTCGCCATGACCACCGCCGCGGCCGACGCGCCGAGCGAGACCGCCTGAGGCGCTCCGCGCTCCCCTTCCCGGGCCGCGACCGCCGTCGTGGCCCCGGCGCCTGAATGTCAGCACCCACTGCCTGCATCCACCTACGCTCCGTAGCGCTGGAGAACCCCCGACGATGGATCCCGTAGACACGCTCAAGGATTCGGTGCGCGCGCACTGGGAGGCCGAGACCTGCGGCACGCGCGGCGTCGATACCGGCGCACGCCGAGAGTTCTTCGACCAGATCGAGCGCGAGCGCTACGAGTGGGAGCCGTACATCAAGCCCTTCGCGCGCTTCGAACGCGGCCGCGGCAAGCGCGTGCTCGAGGTTGGCGTAGGGGCTGGCACGGACTTCATCAACTGGGTGCGCGCGGGCGCCGACGCGACGGGGGTAGACCTCACCGCGCGCGGCGTCGAGCTCACCCGCGAGCGCGTTGCCCTCGAGGGCTTCAGCGCGACCGTGGTGCAGGCCGACGCCGAGCGCCTGCCCTTCCCCGACGAGAGCTTCGACATCGTGTACTCGTACGGCGTGCTGCACCACAGCCCCCACACGGTGCGCGCCATCAGCGAGGTGTACCGCGTGCTCAAGCCCGGCGGCACCGCGCTCATCATGGTGTACCACCTCGAGTCGTGGACCACGCTCATGCTCTGGGCCCTGCACTGCCTCGCCAAGGGGCAGCCGTGGAAGAGCCCGCGCTGGGCCGTGTACCAGTACCTCGAGAGCCCTGGCACGAAGGTGTACACCGTCGACGAGGCCCGCACGCTCTTCGGCGACTTCTCGCGCTCGCGCGTGTGGACGCAGCTCGCCTTCGGCGACCTGTTGAAGTTTCGCCTGTCGGACAAATACAAGCACCCGCTGCACCGCGCGCTCTTCGCGCTGTACCCCCGATGGCTCGTGCGCACCCTCGGCGACCGCTTCGGCCTCTGCCTCTTCGTCGAAGCGACCCGATAGCGCGCCGCGCGCGCAGCCTGTCGGGTTGCGCGCGATGTGCCGCCGCGCGCCCTCTCACCCCGTTGCGGAGCCTCCGATGACCCACGCACGCGCCAGCCGTCGACTCGTCAGCATCGACTTCTTGCGTGGACTCGCGGTGCTCGCCGTGGTGATCAGCCACTCGCCCTACTCGCTCGGCGTCCACGACCCGCGGCAGGAGCCCACGCCGGCCACGCCCGCCTGGTACAACCTGCTCTCGTCGTACGGCGTGTACGGGGTGCAGCTCTTCCTCGTGATCTCGGGGTTCTGCATCCACATGCCGTGGGCGCGCTCGGCCGGGGCCAGGGTGTCGTTCTTGAGCTTCTGGCGTCGACGGCTCCGTCGGCTCTACCCGCCCTACTTCGTGGCGGTGCTCTGCTCCTTCGGGCTCCTCGCGGCGTACTACGGCTTCGTGGGCGCGCGGCCCAACCCCACGTGGGCGGGGCTCTTCGGGTACGCGAGCCCCGCGGCGCTGCTCGTCGACGTCGTGGTGCTCGCGCTGCTCTGTCAGAACTTCACCAACGCGAGCAGCCGCGTCGTGAACGGCCCCTTCTGGAGCCTCGCCCTCGAAGAGCAGCTGTACATGCTGTACTTTCCCCTCGTGAGAGCGCGCCGCGAGCGCGGCTGGGGGCTCGCGCTGCCACTCACCCTGGGGGCCTCGCTGGTGTGGAACCTCGTGGGCTTCCTCGCCTTCGCGCGCTACCCCGATTGGTGGCTCCGCGTGGGCCCTTCGCGCTGGTTCGAGTGGTCGCTCGGCGCGCTCGCGGTGGAGGCTCACCTCGGCATGGTCGTGATCCCTCGGGTGTTCCGCTCGCGCGCGTTCCTGCTCGCGCTGATGGCCTTCGCGGTGGCCCTCGTTCCCGCCTCGGGCCTCGGGCTCGAGCCGTGGGGCGCCGCGGTGATTCGTGACCCGGTGTTCGGCCTCGCGTTCTTCACCCTCATTCACCAGTGCGTGCTCTGGGAGGGCGCCGGCTTCGGCGCGGCGTCGCGCGTCGTCGACGCGATCGCCCGCGTGGGCGTGTGGAGCTACGCGATCTACCTCATTCACGCGCCCCTCTTGCCCGCGGTGAAGCACGTGCTGCTGCGCGTGGGCGTTGAGCATCCGGTGCTCGTCGTCGCCGCGCGCATCGCGCTCTCGCTGTGCGCGGGCTACGTGTTCCATCGCCTCGTCGAGGTGCGCTTCATGAACCCGCCGTCGACCGCGGAGGCGCCGAAGACGGCGGCCCCCCCGCTCTGCGAAGAAGGCGTCGGCGGCGCGTGAGCGGCACCCTGCTCGACAACGCGTCGCCCCGCGATCGTGCCCTGCGCGCGGGCGTGATCGCCGCCGTGGTCGTGAGCGCCGCGCTCTACGCCACGCGGTGGGCCGGCGACGCAGAGATTCACCTCGTGTACGCCGAGAACGCGGCGCGAGGACGATGGTTCCAGTTCAACATGGGACAGATTACGCAGGGCTCGACGAGCGCGCTGTGGACGCTCCTGCTCGCCGGGCTCTGGCGCGTCGGCGGTGTGGTCGGCGCCTCGTGGGGTGCCTCCATCGCGTGCCTCGCGTCGTTCGTCGCGGCCGTTGCGGTCACCGCGCGCCTCGGTCGCCGCGTTGCGTCGCCCACCGTCGGCCTCGTCGCGGCCCTGCTCTTCGCGGCCAACCCCAGCGTCGCGGCCAACGCGCTCCTCGGCATGGAGAACTGCACCGCCGCGGCCCTCCTGGGGGGCGCGTGGCTCACGCTCCTGGGGCCCTGGCGCGCGTCGACGCCGTGGCGCTGGGGCGCGCTCGCGGGCCTCGCGTTTCTCTGCCGGCCCGACGCCGCGGTGCCGCTCGCCGCGCAGGGGCTCTACGCCCTGTGGCGCGCCCGTCGCGAGGGGAGCGGGCTCGCCCGATGGGTCGCGGCCGGCGCGCTGGCCCTCGCGATCGTCGCGCCGTTCTATGGCTTTCAACACGCGGTGACGGGCCGCTGGCTCCCCGCGTCGGGCATCTCGCGCGTGCTCCTCTCGCGTCGCACCGCGCTGCACCTGGGGCCCCTGTGGGTGCACACGCGGCTCATCACCAGGCTGCTCGCGCCGTACCTGCCCGTCACCGCGGGCGCCGCGTGGCTCCTCCTGCGCGGCGCGGCGCGCACGCCGGAGCGCGTCGCCCTCGCGCTCGCCACCGCCGCGACGCTCTTCATGCACACCTTCGTGGTGGGGGCGGCGCACGCGGCGCGGTACTTCCTGCTCTCGTTTCCCGCGTTCTTCGTGCTCGGCGTCGCCGGCCTCGACGACGCGCTGGCGTGGGCGCGCGCGGCAGCCTCGCGCCCGGGCGGCGCTGACGCTCGTCGTCGCGCTGTGGATGACCGTCGTCTACGGCGCCGACGAGTACCTCCGCGTCACCGTGCTCACCCGCGGCGCCTCGATGGCCCAGCACCTCGGGTACTACGCCTCGCGCCGTGCGATGACCGACGAGGTGCTCGCCGACGTCGGCTGGCGCGCGCCGCGCCCGCTGCATCTCGCCATCACCGAGGTGCAGTACCGCGGCTTCGTCGATGATCGCATCGTGGTGCACAGCCTCGACGGGCGCGTCGATCAAGAGCTCCTCGACGTGACCGGGTCCGACGGGTGCCCCGACTATGCCGCCTACCTGCGCCGCGTGGGCGCCGAGGCCCTCCACGCCGATCAGGGCTGTGACTGCCCGCGCTCTCTCCTGTGCGCCCTCGAGCGTCGCAGCGCCGACCGCCCCCGCGACCCCGTCACCCTCGACGGAATGACCTTCCGCTACACCGGCGCGAAGCACTACTGGCGCATCGAACGGGGGGCCGCCGGGGCGCAACGTACCGAGGGCGTTGCGCCAGACCCCGCAGCGCGCGAAGACACAGCACGGTGACCGTGACCCCCCTCACGACCAGGCAACGCGACGTAGCGGCCCCCGAGGGCCCCCCTCTCGACCGAGACGCTCGACGCGCGCAGGCTGAGCAAGGCCAGCGCGCGCGCCGTCGCCGCCGAGGTCATCATCGGCATCGGCGTGTGCGTGTGGGCCTGGTGGGTGACCGTGCCCGGGCGCGTCGACGCGCTGCCCTCGGTCTTCACCGAGATCGGCATTCTCACGGGCTCCGTGATCATCCTCACGCTGCGCGACCCGCTCGGCACGCTGCGCATCTCGAACCCGGCCCTCTCG
>CAISKJ010000788.1 GCA_903885885.1 uncultured delta proteobacterium | reverse complement strand
GTGTGAGCTGTAGTTGAAGAGCCCCCAGGTGGGCATGGTGGCGACCCCGCCGGCGGGGCACGACGCTTCGAAGAGCCGGCGGTAGGTGCCGCGCTCGCAGTAGAGCTCGTTCGAGATGGGCGACCAGCGGAAGCCCGCGCCCGCGTTGGCGACGCCCGGGGTGTTGTACCCCACGAGGTCGAAGCGCGTGCCGCCGCCCTCTTGCACGCCGATGGTGGCGCTGCTGCCCGACGAGAGCGCGCCGCCGCCCTGCATGGTGTCGTAGAGCACGTCGACGGTCTGCTCGGCCTCGCTGAGCTGCACTTCGAAGGTGAGGTGCGTGGCGGGGTCGAGGGCGGGGTAGAAGCCCGCGTCGTGCCACTCGATCACGCTGCGCTGATTCGGCGCGGTGCCCACGTTGGCGGCGCAGACGCCCGTGCGCAGGAGGAGGTCGTCCCAGAACGCGAGCACGGCGTTGGGGGCCGACGGGGCGGGCAGCGTGGTGTTGACCCACTGCGAGGGCGAAAACGAAAACTGCAGCAGGCCGTTGGCCATCACGTTGACCGAGCGGTACGGCACGCCCCAGTACGAGAACGCGAAGGGGATGGGCACGTTGGCGAGGCCCTCGTCGGCGCCCGCGAGCACCGTGACGCTGCCGGGGGCGGCGCACGCGTCGATCCACACGGCGGGCGAGGGGGCGCGCGCGTAGGGGCCGCCGGGGCGGTTCTCGCAGCGCGGTTGCACGCCGCCCGCGGGCGTCGCGTCGGGGCAGAACACCGCCGGCGCGAGCGACGAGATGGCCACGAAGGTCGAGCCCGCGGCGAGGGTGTCGCCGGGCGCCACGCAGTCGACGATGTGCTGGCACGTCGGGTCGCACTGGCCGTAGCAGGGCGACGCGACGCCGTAGAAGCGCGCGGCGCTGCGGGCGTCGAAGGCCTCGCAGCGCGACCACGCGCCGCCGCGGCAGACGCGCTGGCCGAGGTGGCACACGCCCGCGGGCCCCGCCGCGGTGCTGTCGGTGTCGAGGTTGCACGGCGCGGGCGCCGCGCCCTCGTCGCAGGCGCAGCCCGTGGTGGGGCGCAGGCAGCGGCGGCACGCGTCGGTGACGGCGCCGTCGCCGTCGTCGCAGTCGGGCCCGGCGGCGCAGCCCTCGCCGAAGCCGTCGTGGTCGCCGTCGAGGCAGTCGCGCGAGGGGATTCGCGCGAGGGCCGCGTCGTCGGGAGGGGCCGCCGTGAGCGCCGCCGGGGCGCGGGCGTTGTCGTCGGCGCACGACGAGAGGAGGAGGCCTGCGATCACGGTCGACATCGTTGCGAATCTGGCCCCGCGGACTCGACGCATATTCGAACCTCCAGCCGAACATGCGGAACGGAGCGCACCTGTCGCAACTCGAGGAGACTTGTGCGGAATTCGAAAGGTCAGATGTTGTGTGCTGGTAAACGCCGACCGCGCGCGGGTACATTGCCGAGGCTGGAACGGCTGGCAAAATGAGGGAAATCGCGCGCAGGCTCTACGCAGCCACCTCGCTCCTGTTGGCCGTTGTGCTCCTCGGCACGCTGGTGATCCACAGCCTCGGGCGGGGCCGCTGGTCGTGGTTTCAATCGCTGTTTCACACGGTGATCACGCTCTCGACGGTGGGCTACGGCGAGCTGCCGGGGATGGAGCTCAACAGCGCCGCGCGCGCCTTCTCGCTCGCGCTCATCGTGCTGGGCGCGGGCACGATGGTGTACTTCGCCTCGGTGGTGACGGCGCTCCTCGTCGAGGGCGAGCTCCGCGAGGTGTTTCGGAGAAACCGCATGAAGAAGCGCGTCGAGCGGATGGAGTCGCACATCATCGTGTGCGGCGTGGGTCGCACCGGGCGCCATGTTCTCGACGAGCTGCGCGCGACGCGTACGCCCTTCGTGTGCGTCGACACCGACCTCGAGAAGATGACCCGCCTCGGCGACGAGATGCCCGAGCTGGTGTTCATCATCGGCGACGCGACGGAAGACGAGGTGCTCGAGGCCGCGGGCATCCGCCGCGCGCGCGGCGTCGTCGCGGCGCTCACCGACGACAAGGAGAACCTCTACGTCACCCTCACGGCGCGCTCGCTCAACCCCGGGCTGCGCATCATCGCGAAGGCCGTCGAGACCACCGCCGAGGCGAAGCTCCGCAAGGCCGGCGCCGACAAGGTCGTGTCGACCAACATGATCGGCGGCATGCGCATCGCGAGCGAGATGATCCGCCCCAACGTGACGGAGTTTCTCGACATCATGCTGCGCGACCCCGAGCACGTGCTCCGCATCGAGGAGGCGCTCGTCGAGGAGAGCAGCCCCGTCGCGGGCCGCACGCTCGGCGAGGCCGCGCTCCGCAAGGTGTGCGACGTGCTCATCGTGGCCGTGCGCAGCAAGGAGGGGCGCTACAAGTTCAACCCCGGTGCTGAGCAGGTGCTCCTACCCGGGAGTACGCTCATCGTACTGGGAGACCACACCGAGATCGGCAAGCTGCGCGGCGCCGTGTCGGGCTGACGCGCGATCGCGTTGACAACGCCCCGCTCGGGCGTGTGCCATGCCCGCATGAAGCGTCGACCGCGCCCCTCGCTCGTCAGCACCGCGATGCCCGCCCTCGCGACCCTCCTCGGCCACTGCTCGCGCGAGCCCGCGCGCTACGCGCCCAACCCCCCGATGGTTCCGCACGATCCCCCCGCGCAGGCCGTCGACGCGGGGGCCGCCGAGCCGCTGCCGCCGCAGCGCGTCGACCTCAACAACATGCCCCCGATGCAGTACGGCGGCGCGCCGATGCCCGTGACGCCCATGCCCGCGCCAGCTCCCGCGCCGATGCCCGGGCCGCACGCCGCGATGGCCCCGGCGGCCGCGCCCGCGGGGATGGCGGCGCCCGCGCCGATGGCCGCGCCTGCGCCGTCGATGGTCACCATCGTGCACAATCACCCGCCGGGCACGGCCTGTCGTCCGCTCAGTGCGACCGAGCTCCGTCAGGCCGCCCAGCAGCAGGCCGCGCGTGGTGGCTGAGGGTTACTGAACCGCGACGGTGGCGCACGAGGGCGCGCCGTCGGTGCGCGCGTCGTCGCACACGAGGAGCTGACGCGGCGCCGCGGGCGCGCCCACCACGCGGCCGATGGCCACCGCCGTGACGATGCCGCGGTCGGCGGGCGTGATGCGCGCGGTGCCGCGCACGAGGCCGGTGCAGGGGCGGGCGTTCTGCGCGCGCACCTGGAGGGCGATGGGGGCGCCCGCGGGCACCTCGGCGTAGGCGCCGAAGGCCCCGAAGGCCACGTTGGCGAACACGGGCGCCGCGGGGTGACCCGGCGACGCGACGGTGCACACGTCGACGGCGCCGAGGCCGACGAGCGCGTGGAAGAAGCGCACGCGCGCCTTCCCCGCGTCGGGGGCCTCGGTGCTGTCTTGCGAGGCCGCGAGCGCGAGGCGCGGCGCGCCCGTGCCGAGACCGTGCACGATGGCGGTGAAGCGGCCGCCGTCGGTAAGCGCGGGCGTCTCGGCGGCGAGGAGCACCGTGCCCGCGGCGTTGGTCGCGCGCACGGACACAGGGTGCGCGCCCGGCGCGACCTGCACGGCGCCGACGATGGCGCGGTAGGCGACGCCCTGCATCGCGGCGACCTCGGAGCCGTCGAGGAAGACCGACACCGACGCGGCGGCGCGGTCGGGCGAGGCGTGGATCACGCGCAGCGCCGCGGGGGTGGGCTCGGGCGCCGGGGGCTCGTCGATGGGCGGCGGCGGGGCCGCGTCGCGCGCGGGGGGCCCGCCGAAGCTGTCGTGCGCGAGCGGCGGCTGCGACGCCAGGTTGAGCTGCTCGGCGG
>CAISKJ010000787.1 GCA_903885885.1 uncultured delta proteobacterium | reverse complement strand
GGCGGCGCGGCGGGCGGCGCGGCGATGGCCACGAGCTCGACCTCGAAGGTGAGCGTCGCCCCGGGGGGGATGCCGCGCTGGCCGCGATCGCCGTAGGCGATGTCGGAGGGGCACACGAGCTTGGCCTTGGCGCCCACGTGCATGAGGGCGACGCCCTCGGTCCAGCAGGGGATCACGCCGTTGAGGGGAAACTCCACGGGCTGGCCCATGCCGTTGGCGCCGTACGAGCTGTCGAACTCGCTGCCGTCGATGAGGGTGCCGCGGTAGTTCACGCGCACCGTGTCGGTGGCCGCGGGCTGCGGGCCGTTGCCCGCGCGAAGCTCACGAAACACCATGCCCGACGCGGTGCGACGCGCACCGGGCTCCTGCGCGGCGCGCTCGGCGTAGGCGCGGCCGCGGGTCTTCTCCTGCTCGCCGCGGCTCTCGGCGCGGCTGCGCGCGAGGTCGTTCACGCGGGGGCCCCACTCGCGCACTTCGACCGCCTTGGGCGCGCCCGTCACCTGATCGCCGATGCCGCGCTGCACGGTGGCGAGCTCGGCGGGCGTGAGGTTGAAGTCACCGAGGCGCTGACCCATGATGAGCCCGAGGGCGTAGAGGGTCTTGTCCTGGTCGGTGGCGAGCGCGGCGCCCGGCGCGGCGGCGTCGGCGGCGCCCGGCGTCGAGGGCTTGCACGCGCCGATCGCCAGCGCCGCGCAGAGGATCATTCTTCGCATCGAAAAGTACGCTTCCTTTCAGGTGTCACGGGCGTTCGCGAGGGGGACCTCCGCGTGACGGGGGCGCGGAACATACAGGCCGCGCGCCACCGCGTACAAGCGCACCCGCGCAACGCTCACATCACGTAGCCCGACTCGCCGTGCTGCGTCTGATCGAGGCCCTCGCGCTCGTCGTCGGCGCTCACGCGCAGGCCCACGAGCTTGTCGACGAGCTTGAGCAGCGCCCACGTGAGCGTCGCGCTGTACGCCCCGACGATGAGCACCGCCGCGGCCTGCCTGGCGAGCTGCATCGGGTTGCCCGCGAGGAGCCCGTCGGCGCCGTCGGGGTTCATGGCCTTGGTGGCGAACACGCCCGTGAGAAGGGCTCCGAGAATGCCCCCCACGCCGTGCACGCCGAAGGCGTCGAGGGAGTCGTCGTAGTGCCAGCGCTCCTTGAGGAGCACCGCCGCGTAGCACACCGCGCCCGACGCGAGCCCGATGAGCATCGACGAGCCTACGGTGACGTAACCCGCCGCGGGCGTGATGGCGACGAGGCCCGCGACGAGGCCCGACACGAAGCCGAACATGGTGGGGCGGCCGCGGTGCTTCCACTCCACGACGACCCACGAGAGCGCGGCGGCCGAGGCCGACACGTGCGTGGTCACGAGCGCCAGCGCCGCGAGGGGGTTGGCGCCGAGCGCGCTGCCCGCGTTGAAGCCGAACCAGCCGAACCAGAGGAGTCCGCCGCCCGTCACGGTCATGGTGAGGTTGTGCGGCGGGGCCTTCTCGCGGGGGTAGTTGATGCGCTTGCCGATGACGAGCGCGCACACCAGCGCGGCGACGCCCGCGGTGAGGTGAACCACGGTGCCGCCCGCGAAGTCGAGCACGCCCCAGCGCAGGAGCCAGCCCCCCTCGGCCCACGTCCAGTGCGCGACGGGGTCGTACACGAGCGTCGTCCACAGGAGGGCGAAGACCACGTAGGCCGAGAACTTCATGCGCTCGACGAAGGCCCCCGCGATGAGCGCCGGGGTGATGATGGCGAACTTCATTTGAAAGGCCATGAAGGCCATGTGCGGAATGGTCTTGCGCAGGTCGAGGCCGACGCCGCGGAGCATCACCATGTCGAAGCCGCCGATGAGGCCGCCGTGCGTGTGGCCGAAGGCGAGCGAGTAGCCCACGAGCACCCACTGCAGCGTGATGATCGCGAGGGCGAAGTGCACGAGCATGAAGGTGTTGAGCACGTTGCGGCGCCGCACCATGCCCCCGTAGAAGAGGGCGAGGCCCGGCGTCATGAAGAGCACGAAGGCCGACGAGACCAGCAGCCACGCGGTGTCGCCGGTGTCGAGGCGCGCGGGCTCCTGGGCGAGCGCCGACATCGGAAAGAGCGCCACAGCGAGCGCCGCGAGCGCGGGGGAGAGACGGTGCTTCATATCGCGCGGGAGCTTTGCCCGAAGCGCGACGAACACGCGGTAACGAGATTGTTAACGATTGTGAACGGGGCGAAGGCGGAGGGCGCGAGGGCCTACAGGCCCATGAGCTTGGCGATGTAGTACCGCATCGTCTCGGAGGTGCCGCCGCCGATGCGAAAGAGCCGCTGGTCGCGCCAGGCGCGGGCCACGCGAAAGTCTTCGATGTAGCCCCAGCCGCCGTGAAACTGGAGCATGGTGTCGACGACCTCGCCGGCCACGTCGCCGACGAACACCTTGGCCATCGAGATGAGCTTCGTGGTGTTGAAGCTCACGGGCTCGCCCTTCACGTAGCGCTCTTCGTTGTAGCTGTCGGCGGCGCGGTACACGAGCGCCTCGGCGGCCTCGAGCTTCGTCGCGAGGTCGGCGATCTTGTGCTGCCACACCTCGCGCTTCACGATGGGCTTGCCGAAGGCCACGCGGTCGGTGCCGTACTGAATGCCCTCCTCGAGCGAGAGGCGCGCGCCCGCGGTGGCCGAGGCCGAGCCGATGAGGCGCTCGCTCTGAAAGTTCTGCATGAGGTAGCGGAAGCCCTCACCCTCTTCGCCGAGGAGGTACCGCCGCGGGATGCGGCAGTCTTCGAAGAAGAGCTCGGCGGTGTCGCTGCACCAGTTGCCGATCTTCTTGAGCTTCTTGCTCACGTGAAAGCCGCGCACGTCGGTGGGAAACGTGACGATGGAGATGCCCGCGTGCCCCGCGTCGGGGTCGGTCTTGAGCATCAGGGTGATGAAGTCGGCGCGCGTGCCGTTGGTGATGAAGGTCTTCGAACCGTTGATGACGTAGTCGTCGCCGTCTTTGCGCGCCCACGTGCGCATCGCCGCCACGTCGGAGCCGCAGCCGGGCTCGGACACACCGAGCGAAGCGATCTTCTCGCCGCGGAGCGCGGGCTTGAGAAACTCTTCGATCTGCTCGGGCGTGCCGAGGTCGGAGATCACCGGCGTGGCCATGTCGCTCTGGACGAGCAGGGCCATGGGGAGGCCGCCGGCGCCTACGCGCGGAAGCTCCTCGGCCTTGGCCATCGAGTACCAGTAGTCGCCGCCGGAGCCGCCGTGCGCTTCGGGGTAGTGCGCGCCGAAGATGCCGAGCTCGCCCGCGCGGGTGAACACCTCGCGGGGAAAGATCTCGTCTTCTTCCCACTGGTCGATGTGGGGGCGCAGCTCCTTCTCGACGAAGTTGCGCACCGTCTTGCGAAACAGGTCATGGGCTTCAGTGTACGGGGACGTCATCGCATCGCCTCCTCACGCGGGGTGCGCAGGTGCACCGCTGCTGGTGCCGCGGAGACTATCGCGGCCCGCAGTGAATGGCGATTCATTCGGCGCGAGGTGACGCCGCGCGCGCTGCGCGGCGGTGGGAGAGGGGCGCTCAGCCGATGCGGGCCATGAGCAGCTCGCGCTGGAGGCGAATGACCTCGGGCATCGACTCGCCCACGGTCTTGAAGAACTCGGCCTGCAGTTCGAACTCGGCGCGCCACTCGTCGAGGTCGATGTGCGTCGCCTCGTCGATGCGCTCGTGGGCGATGTCGAGGCCCGTGAGGTCGAGGTGGCCGGCCTTGGGCACCCACCCGAGGAGCGTCTCCTGGCCGCCCACGCGGCCCGCGGCGCGGTCGAGCACCCACTTGAGCACGCGCATGTTGTCGCCGAAGCCGGGCCACAGAAACGTGCCGTCTTTGCCCTGACGGAACCAGTTGACCTGGAAGATCTTCGGCGGGTTGGCGATGCCCTTCTGCATCGCGAGCCAGTGGCCGAAATAGTGGCCCATGTTGTAGCCGCAGAAGGGCAGCATGGCCATCGGGTCGCGGCGCACGATGCCCACCTTGCCCGTGGCGGCGGCGGTCGTCTCGGAGCCCATGGTGGCGCCGAGGAACACGCCGTGGGCCCAGTTGAACGACTGCATCACCAGGGGCACCGTGGTGCTGCGGCGGCCGCCGAAGATGATCGCCGAGATGGGCACGCCCTGCGGGTCGTTGGCGTAGGGCGACAGCGCGGGGTTGTTGGCCGCGGGCGCGGTGAAGCGCGAGTTGGGGTGCGCGGCCTTCTCGGCCGAGCCCTT
>CAISKJ010000786.1 GCA_903885885.1 uncultured delta proteobacterium | reverse complement strand
GTGCCGCACGAGGCCGAGCGCGCGCGCCTCGTCGAGGAGCCGCAGGCGCGCCTCGTCGTGGGCCTTGAAGTCGTCGTTGAGCATCTTCACGGCCACGCGCCGCGCGGTGTAGAGGTGCACGCCCTCGTACACCGTGCAGATGCCGCCGTAGCCGAGCGCGCGCCGGATCACGTAGCGACTGCCGACCCGCTTGCCGATGGTTTGCGCCGTCACAGGCACTCCAACGGCGGGTCGGCCCGCGAAGATTAGCTCGGACGCGACGGTTGGATCAGAGCGCGGTGCGCTCTTCGCGGAAGCGGATGCCGAGCGCGGCGAGCTCGTCGAGGATGGGGTCGCACACGGCGGGCGACACGGGCACCATGACGCCGGGGGTGTTGATCGTGCCGTCGAGGATGCGCAGCACGCCGATGGCGGCGGGGAGCGCAACGGTGCGCGACATGGCCGTCTCGCCGTTGGGCTCGCCGAAGGCCACGAGCGTCGAGCGAATGAACTCCTTGCGGTCGGGGTACTCGGCCACGAACTCGTGCTGCAGGGCGATCATGTCGCGCTCGCCGGGCGCGTACTGGAGCTTCTCGACCATGCGCGCCACGAGCGCGTCGAGGGGCGAGATGGGGTTCTCGGGGAGCTTCGCGGCGTCGAACATGCCGAGCCACGCGAGCTTCTTGATCGGGTCGGAGTCGACCGCGACGCCGGCCTTCGCGGCGAGCGCGCCCTCGACGTCGCCGTCGACGGGAACGCCCGCGAGGGCGGCGGTGACCGCGCGGAAGGTGCCGCCCTCGAACGCGCGCGGCGCGTCGTCGTAGAGCCCGACGTCGCCCATGGCCTTCCAGGTGACGCAGTGGCCGAGGTTGCGCAGCGTGCCGCGAAACATCGTCTGCACGCCCTCGAGGTCGTACACCTTCACGTACGAGATCGAGTCGCGGTTGGGGTAGCCCTCGAAGCGGCCGGCGCCCTCGACCTCGACGAGCTCGGGGTTGGCGAAGAGCTGCGGCCCGGGGATCACCACCTCGGCGCCGTCGCGCAGGTAGCGGGCGGCGTTGCGGGCCGCGAGCACCACGCCGCGCGGCGACCACGAGAACTTGTACCCGAAGGGGTTGTTGTTCGCCTCGGGGGCCGGGAGGCCGCCGCAGTACGAGCGAAACGACGTGACCTTGCCGCCCTCGGCGCGCACCTTGTGAATGATGCTCATCGCGCTCATGTGGTCGATGCCCGGGTCGAGCCCGAGCTCGTTGAGCAGGATCACCCCGCGCTCCTTCGCCTCGGCGTCGAGGGCGCGCATCGCGGGCTGCACGTACGACGTGGTCACCAGGTGCTTGCCGTGGGCGAGGCAGCGCTTCGCGACGGCGAGGTGGTGCGTGTACGGGAGCATGCTGACCATCACGTCGCTGCGGGCGACGAGCGCGTCGAGCGCGGCGGCGTCGTCGATCTCGAAGGAGACCACGTCGCCGCGGGGGTGCCCGTTGACGAGCGCCTTCGCGCGATCGATCGACCGCGCGGCCACGGTCACGGTGTGCTGAGAACTCTCGAGAATGTGTCGAACGACGGGGCCTGCGACGAGCCCCGCGCCGAGTACGGTCACGTGTGCCATGGCCGGGGCTCGTACTACACCTTCGCCCCAGAAACCATCGCCCGCGCTACGTGCGATCGCGCGCGAGGAGCTCGTCCCACTCGGCGTCGGTCCACACCTTCTCGCGGCAGTAGATGTGCGCGTACGAGCCGGGCACCAGCATGCGATCCCAGGTGGCGCCCTCGCCGTCGGTGTAGCGCATCTCGCCGTTGTGCGAGTGAAACGTGAGGTTGAACAGAAACTCGTGCCACGTGGCATCGACGCCCGGCACGGGCACGCGCACGACCTGGGCGGCGTCGTCGAAGTTGAGCGCGACGATGCAGACGGGCTCGGTCTCGCCGCGGCCGTAGATGAGCACGTGCTCGCCCTCGTGGCGCCAGATGGGCACGAAGC
>CAISKJ010000785.1 GCA_903885885.1 uncultured delta proteobacterium | reverse complement strand
GGGGCGAGCGACGACGCGGGCCGCGGGCGCTGTTGCCGCGGCGCGGAGCGGGCGCGCGGGCACGCGGGGCGCGCGGAGCTGCGCATCGGCGTCGCCCCCGAACGCGAGCGCGGCGAAGGTGAGCGCCAGGAGGCTTGTGATCGTTCGCATGGCTGTCGTCGCGCCTACCGCGGGGCGTCCAAGTGCGCACCTTTTCGACAAGCGCCGTGGCGATTGACACCCGCGGAGGCGACGCGCATCCATTGGCCGCATGCAACCGCTCGGGAGTTCAGGTCCGTCGCCGTGGGGATCGCCGCCGCCGTCGGCGCCGTGGGGCAATCCTCCGCCTCCGCCGCGGTCAAACGCGCTGAAGTACGTGGGCATCGGGTGCCTCGCGGTGCTCGCGCTCACGTGCGCGGGCGGCGCCGCGGGGATGCTCTTTCTCCGCGGTGCGGTGATGAACCTCGGGCCCGGCCACGAGGTGGCCTCGACGCTCGCGACGCCGGGGGTCCCCTTCTCGCTCACGTACGTTCCGAGCAAGCGCGACGAGACGGCCGTGTGGCTCGACCTCGATGTCGGCTACGCGCAGGGCGTACAGCTCACGGGCCCCGTCGCCGTGCGCGTCGGCGGCACCCCCGTGGCCCAATACAACGTGAACCTCACGAGCGGCAGCTGCACCGCCCCGGTGCGCGAGGTGTCGTCGTCGTTCTGCATCAACTGGCGCACCACGAACCTCAACGGCGAGGGCTCGCTGTCGGGGCAAACGCGGATGTTCAAAGTGCCCGCGCAGGCGCCGGGCGCGGCCGTGACCGTGAGCGGGATGATCTTCGCGAGCCCCGGCGTCAACGCCCGCAGGCTCCGCGTGTTCGCGTCGGAGTAGGTGCCGGAGCGATCAGGGCGTCGCGGGCGCGGGCGTCGCGGGCGCGGGCGCCGACGGGCCCGACGGCACGATGTGAAACTCGACGCGGCGGTTGCGCGCGCGGGCGGCGAGCGTGCTGGCCTGCTCGATGGGGCGGTCGGGGCCGTGGCCCACCGTGAAGAGTCGCTCGGCCGAGATGCCGTGGGCGACGAGGTACACCTTGACCGCGTGGGCGCGGCGCTGTGAGAGCGCGCGGTTGGCGACGGGGTTGCCGCGGTCGTCGGTGTGGCCCTGAATCTCGACGCCGCGAATCTCGGGGTGCGCGTTGAGGAGCGACACCACCGTGTCGAGCACGCGGAAGCTCTGCCCGCCCACGATCTGATCGCTGTTGAGCATGAAGTTCACGGGCTCCATGATGCGAATCTGACCGTCGGTGACCGAGGCGAGCGCCGGGGCGCCCTCGGGGCAGCCGTCGTCGTCTTGCGTGCCGTTGAAGGTCTCGGGCTCGCCGGGGCAGCGGTCGCGGTCGTCGGGGATGCCGTCGCCGTCGCGGTCGGGCAACGCGTCGGGGCAGCCGTCTTCGTCTTGAAACCCGTTGCGTGTCTCGGGCTGATCGCTGCACTGATCGTTGACGTCGAGCACGCCGTCGTTGTCGTTGTCGGGGTCGGGGCAGCCGTCTTCGTCTTGCGCGCCGTCCATGTCTTCGGCGGCGCCGGGGCAGCGGTCGTTCTCATCGGCGACGCCGTCGTGGTCGCGGTCGTTGTCGGGGCAGCCGTCTTCGTCGTGGTCGCCGTCGCGGTCTTCGGGCTCGCGCGGACACGAGTCGTAGCCGTCGGGGATGCCGTCGTTGTCGTTGTCGAGGTCGGGGCAGCCGTCGGAGTCTTGGAAGTTGTCGCGGTCTTCGGGCTGATCGGGGCAGCGGTCGGCGTCGTCGGCCATGCCGTCGCCGTCGTTGTCGGCGTCGGGGCAGCCGTCGAGGTCGTCGTAGCCGTCGCGGTCTTCGGCCTCGCCCACGCAGCGGTCGACGCTGTCGTCGACGCCGTCGCTGTCGGCGTCGACGCGCACGGGCGCCCACGACGCGCCGAGGAACGCGCGCGCCACGGGGGTGCCCGCCGCGCGCACGAGCCCGGCGCCGCCGCCGAGGGTGAAGCTCAAATCGCCGAGGGTGTACCGCGCAGCGAGGTCGGCCTCGACGCCGTTGGACTGCTGCGCCGACGAGAGGTCGCTGCTGCCGAACACCTCGGCGAGGAACGACACGCGCGGCGTGGCCACGACGCCTGCGCCCGCGCCCCACAGGAGCTGCGTGCCCACCTTCGTGGAGAAGAGCGTGAGCGCGTCGGGGCGCCACACGAAGCCGAGGTTGGCAGCCGCGAAGAAGCGCCCCTCGCGCACGTCGACGATGCCTCGACCGCCGAGCGCGACGGTGCCGTCGGCGACGTAGCGCGCGCTGCCTGTGTACTGCCCCGTGGGGAGGGTGGCGAAGGCTCCGAGTGCGGCCCCGACGCCCGTGAGGCTCGGGCGCGTGAGGCGCACCTTGAGGTCGAGGCGCGGGTCGCCGAGGGCGAAGCCCGACTGCGTCTCTTCGCCGCCGAGGGGGTACGCGGTGGACGGGTTGATGGCCTGACCCGTCTCGTAGCTCAAGGGGAGCGTGAGGCCGATCTGCAGTCGTCGCGCGACGGTGACGGTGGCCATGACGTCGAGCGTGGCGAGGTGCTCGACGGGGCGCGCGCGTACGGCGCCGAGGGAGCAGCCCGCGTCGTTCTCCGAGTTGGGGCAGTCGGCGTTGAAGATGGTGAAGGGCCGGTACGCGTAGTTGAACATCGCGCCGAACGAGAGGGTCCCGTTGCCCTCGACGCGCGCGCCGTGAACGGTGAGCAGGTTGAACGGGCCCGGAGCCGGTCGAAACTGCTGCATGTTGGTGTTCGCTTCGAAGGGCACACCGCCCGACTGCGCCCACGCCATCGGGGTACACAGCGCGAGTCCCAGGCCAACCACGAGCACACGGCAGCGGCGCATACGACATCCTCCGGCGAGGCCACCCGCGCGGCCTTCGCGCGCGATGATGCACGAACACCACAGGGCCCGTCACCCATTGAAGAACGCGGCCCATCGGGCGCACACGCAAAGGGCGCTCGCCGCGGTGTCGGGCTACGAGCTGAGTTCGAAGCGAATGGTGTAGCGGAGGCTGGCGCGAATGGGGTGCCCGGTGCGGTCTTTGGCGGGCGAGAACTCGATGGCGCCGCTGAGAATGGCGCGCTCGGCGGCGCGGGCGAAGCCGTGGCCGGGGTCGCCCTGCGCGCGCGCCGCGCTCACGCGGCCGTCGGGCTCGACGGTGACGAGCACCGACACGCGCTCGCCGGAGATGCCCTCGTCGCGCGCCTCGTCGGGGAAGAAGCCCTCGAGCGCGCCCTCGTCGATGCTCCCAGGCCGCACGGCCTCGCTGAGGTCGGGGCCCGCAGGGGGCGTGACCGGGCCGGTGCCCGTGCCGCCGGGCGTTCCGCCCACCTGGGCGTTGCGCACGGGGCCCTGGTTGGCGACGCCGTTGTTGGCCATGTCGCCGCCCTGGTAGTTGGTGTTGTTGCCCGTGGGCACACCGTCGCCAGGGTCGTTGCCCATCTCTTCGCTGACCATGAGGGGCGGCGGCGCCGTGGGGGCTGGCGGCGGAGGCGGCGGAGGGGGCTCGGCCCGCGGGGGCGGCGGCGCCTCGCGCGCGACGGGCGCCGGAGGCGG
>CAISKJ010000784.1 GCA_903885885.1 uncultured delta proteobacterium | reverse complement strand
GCAGCGCAAGGGCAGCCGCGAGCCTCGACGATCAATGTCCACGCCCACAGCATGCACAGCCCTGCCCTCGCTCCCGCGGGGGCGGGGCGCGCGGTAGCGCGGGTGGGGGCTCGCGCGCGAAGTGACGCGGGAAACCGACGGCCCCGTGTCCTTGCACCGCGCCCGACGAGAATTTGGGGAATGATGAGGGGTTACCCCCCGGGGCAACCAAAGCGATTGCTGCAAGCAGTTCTTGGAGAGATGAGACCAGCGGTCAGCGGCGTAGCGCCCGCTCAGTACGAGAAGAGCTGCAGGGTGCGCAGGAGGTCGAGGCGCAGGCCGAGGTTGACGTCGTGCGAGACGGCCCACGGCTCGTCGACGCGCTGGCGCGCGAAGAGGTCGTACGACACCGTGACCGCGAGCGGTTCGAAGAGCGGCACGCTGAGGCGCGCGTTGAGGCGCACGATGGACTCGGACGTGGAGGCGCCCGGCTCGCGCAGCGCGAGCTCGGTGAAGAGCTGGCCCTCGACGTCGCGGTCTTGAATGTGAAACAGCGTGGTGGCGGGCAGCTCGCCGCGGAGCACCACCACGGCGCGGGGGCGGGCGCCGGGCTGCAGCGACTCCCAGTCGACGCCGGCGCCGACGTTGAGGTTGGCGCGCCGCGGGAGTTCGAAGCGCACGCCCCCCGTCGGGCGCCACTGCAGGTGGTGATAGTCGCGGGTGTTGTTGTCGGGCGGGGTGAACTCCGACTCGAGGTAGCTCTCCACGTAGGGGAGGGGCGAGAACCACCGGCGGTTGCGCCACAGGCCGCGCCACGCGAAGTGGTCGCGCAGGGCGATGAGGTCGGCCACCTTGAGGAGGCCCGAGTCGCTCCCGGCGTCGATGGTCTGCTGGTACCCGAGGCGCAGACGAAGAATGTTCTCGAAGGTGTACCGCGGCTGCTCGGCGTCGGCGTGCATCTCGGCGTCGACCTGGAGCGCCGTGCCCTGCGAGCGCGCCAGCTGCGGGTCTTGATAGTTGGGGCTGTTGGCGATGGTGGTCTGCGCGAGGCTCGCGTCGATGAAGCCGCGGAACGTCCACCGGGTGCGCTGCGCCGGGTCGACGGGCGCGTCGGTGACGTCGCCCTCGCGGGGCACCGCGAGCCACGCGAGGAGCAGGTCGCGGGGCCCGACGGCGCCCCAGGTTTCGAACTCGAGGTCTTCGCCGATGCCGCCGTCGCCGCCGTCGGCCACGAAGCCCGAGGTGACCACGCGGTACTCCTGATCGCTCTCGAGGGGGCGGCCGTTGACCAGCAGCGACGACCCGTCTTCGGCGACGCCCCGCACGCGGAAGCGCGCCGCCGAGGCCGAGCGCATGAAGGCCTCGAGCGCCTCGCCCTTCACCCGCGCGACGCGCAAGGTGTCGTCGTAGGGGAGCGCCCCCAGCACGTCGAGGCGCGAGATGCGCCCCGCGAGCGGAAACGTCGGGATGGGCCGCACGGCGCCGCGGTTGATCACCGCCACCTCGGCCTGCGCCGACTCGCGCATCACGTCGAGGAGCAGCCGCGTGAAGCCGTCGCGGTCGAGGGGGCGCGCCAGCGTGGCGCCCGGCAGCACCTCGCCCCCGAGGCGGCAGAGCTGCTCGCCGAAGTCGTTGTGAAAGGCCGTGAGGGCGTCGGGCTGGTCGCCCGCGGGCTCGACCACCGTGGGCGTCGCGGGCGCCGGGAGGGTGGTCTCGACCACGCGCCGCGGCTCCGTGGCGAACACGCGCAGCGCGGCGCCGCGCTCGACCTCGAGCGTCGCGAGGTCGCCCGAGAGGTCTTGCGCGAACACCACGTCGGGCCGCTGATCGCGCGGGAGGGCCCGCACCATGCGCACGGTGTCGGTGAGCGTGCCCGGCCACTCGGGGTCGTAGAAGGCCACCACGTAGCGCGCGCCCGCGGCGCGTGCGGCGAGCGTGGCGCGCCCGAGGGCCTCTTCGGGCGCGGTGAGCGTCACGCCCGCGGCCTGGTCGTGCGCCACCGAGCGCAGCGAGGCCGGCGCCATGAGGGCCACCACGCCGACGCCGCCCGCGGGGCTCGGGATCACCACGGGGGCGTCGCCCGCGTCGACCACCGCGTCGCACAGGGCGCGGGCCTCGTCGTCGCAGCGCAGGTTGCTGAGCACGCTGTGAACGCCCCGCGCCTCGAGGGCGCGCGCGCGGGCCACGAGGTCGGCGCGGTCGCCGCCGAGGTCGCGGTGCCCCACGGCGAGGGCGCGCAGCCCCGACGACACCACGGCCTCGACGAGGGCGGGCAGGTGGTCGCGCGTCGCGAGGTGCGAGAGCGCCGAGGCGCCGAAGAGGTCGCCGGCGTCGAGGCGCACCGCGTCGGCGGGGCCCTGACGGAGGGCGCGCACCACCGCGGCGAAGCCGGCGGCCCGCTGCCCCTGCGGCGCGCACGCGAGCCGCGCCAGGTCGCCCTGCAGGCCCGCCGACACGATGAGCCGCGCGGTCGGAGCCTCTTGCGCCGAAGCGCTGCGGCCGAAGAGCAGCCCGCCGAGGAGCAAGGCCGCGAGGCGCCGGGAGTGTGTCATCGCGAGCGCAGATATCCGAAATGGCACGGCCCGCGCAACCGCTACACCGGTGCCGTAACGGCCGTGTGGGATGATGTGCGATGTTCTTGTGGCGCCATAAGGACGTGGGTCAGTGGAAGTCGCGCGAGCGGGCGTGGCCCTCGGCGTGCGCGAGAAAAATAGGCACGGCGAGGGTGTCGACGACGATGTGGGCCACGCCGTCGGCGCGCTGGAGGGTGCCCGTCACCTCGAGGAGCGAGGCCGTGCGGCCCACGAAGGCGTACTGCTCGAACACCCGGCGCCACACGACGAGGTTTACGAAGCCCGCCTCGTCTTCGAGGGTGAAGAAGGTTACGCCGCTCGCGGTGCCCGGCCGCTGGCGGCAGATGACCATCCCCACGTAGCGCACGCGCGCGCCGTTGGGGAGCGCCGCGACGCCCGCCGCGTCGGGCAACCCCTCGCGGGTGAGGGCGTCGCGGTGGCGCTCCATGGGGTGGCCGCGGGGCGAGTGCGAGGCGGCGCGGTAGTCCCACGTGACGGACGCCTCGGGCGTGAGGGGCGCGAGGGCCACGGCGGGTTCGTCGCCGTCGGCGTCGAGGGGCAGGCCCAGGCGCGCGGCCACGCCGTGCACGGCCCACAGGGCCTCGCGGCGGTCGCCCACGAGGCTGCCGAAGGCGCCCGCCTCGGCGAGGAGCACCAGGGCGCGCTTGGGGAGCCTCGCCGTGCGCGCGAAGTGCTCCACCGAGCGGTACGGCGGCGACGGGTCGAAGCGGCGCAGGCCCGACACGTAGCGCACCCCCATGCGCACCGCGAGGGAGCCGTCGGGGGCGCGCTCGAGGGAGCACGTCCACCCGCTGTGGTTCACGTCGATGGGGAGCGCCGCGACCCCGTGCCGGCGCGCGTCTTCGAGGAGGGTGGAGGGCGCGTAGAAGCCCATGGGCTGCGCGTCGAGGAGGGCGCACACGTAGGCCGCGGGGTGGTGCCGCTTGAGCCAGGCGGTCACGTACGCGATGAGGGCGAACGACGCCGCGTGGCTCTCGGGAAAACCGTACTCGCCGAAGCCCAGCACCTGTTGAAACACCCGCTCGGCGAAGTCGCGCGCGATGCCCTTCGCCACCATGCGCGGGATCATCCGGTCGCGGTGCTGCTCGATGCGCCCCGACGAGCGCCACGCGCCCATGTCCTTGCGCAGCTGGTCGGCCTCGCCCGCGGTGTAGTCCGCGGCCACCATGGCGAGGCGCATCACCTGCTCTTGAAAGATGGGCACGCCGAGGGTCTTGGCGAGCACCTTCTCGACGTCGGGGTGCGGGTACTCCACGGGCTCCTTGCCCTCTCTGCGCCGGAGGTACGGGTGCACCATGCCGCCCTGGATGGGCCCCGGGCGCACGATGGCCACCTGGATCACCAGGTCGTAGAAGGCCGCGGGCTTGAGCCGCGGCAGCATGCTCATCTGCGCGCGGCTCTCGATCTGAAAGGTGCCCACGGTGTCGGCCGCGGCGACCATCGCGTAGGTGGCGGGGTCGTCGCGGGGCACGGTGGCCATCTCGAGGTCGAGGCCCTCGTGCGCGCGCAGGAGGTCGAAGCAGCGGTGCACGGCGGTGAGCGCGCCGAGGCCCAGGAGGTCGACCTTGAAGAGCCCGAGGTCTTCGACGTCGTACTTGTCCCATTGGATCACCGTGCGACCGGGCATGGTGGCGGGCTCGACGGGCACCAGCGACGTGACGGCCTCGTGGCCCAGCAGGAACCCTCCCGGGTGCACCGAGAGGTGCCGCGGCATGTCGACGAGCTGCCCCGCGAGGACCAGCAGCATGCGCCAGGCGCGCGCGCTCGCGTCGACGCCCGCGGCCGTGAGGGCGGCCTCGTCGAGGGAGGCGTCGTAGTGGCCGGCCTGCCGGGCCACGCCGTCGAGCTCGGTCTGCGGGATGCCCAGCACCTTGCCCACGTCGCGCAGCGCCGAGCGCGCGCGGTAGCGAATCACGTTGGCCACCATGGCCGCGCGGTCGCGCCCGTACTTCGCGTACACGTGCTGAATGACCTCTTCGCGGCGGTCGTGCTCGATGTCGAGGTCGATGTCGGGCGGCTCGGCGCGCTCGCGGCTCAAGAAGCGCTCGAACAAGAGCCCCATGGCCGTCGGGTCGACGGCCGTGATGCCGAGGTAGTAACAGACCACGCTGTTGGCGGCGCTCCCCCGGCCCTGGCACACGATGCCCTGCGCGCGGCAGAAATCTACGATCTCGCGCATGGTGAGAAAGTATCCGCCGTAGTCGAGCTCATCGATGAGGGTGAGCTCCTTCTCGATCTGGTCGCGCACGGTGACGGTGAGCCCCGCGGGGTGCCGGCGGTGGGCGCCCTCGTAGGTGAGCGCGCGGAGCCACCCCTGCGGCGTCTCGCCGTCGGGCACGCGCTCGGCGGGGTACCGGTAGCGAATGGCGTCGAGGGTGAACTCGCAGCGCGCGGCCACCTCGCGCGTGCGCGCCACGGCGATGGGGTCGTCGGCGAAGCGGGCGTACATCTCCGCGGGCGAGAGCAGCGCGTGCTCGGCGTTGGGGGTGATGCGCCGCCCCGCCTCGACGAGGGTGCACCCGTGCCGAATGCAGCGCAGCACGTCGTGCAGGGGCTTGCGGTCGCGGTGGTGGTAGAGCACCTCGCTGGCGGCCACCACGGGGCTCTGCGTGCGCAGCGCGGCCTCGCGGAGCACGCGCTCGCGGGGCCGCTCGTCGCCGCGCAGGTGCCGCGCCGCGAGGGCGTAGAGGGCGTCGCCGAAGGCGTCGCGCAGGCGCGGGAGCAGGGCCGCGTCGGGGCACAGCGCCACGAGGCCGCGGGGGCGGGCGCACACCTCGTCGGGCGTCACGAGGCTCTCGCCCTTGGGCGAGCGGCCGCGGCCCAGGGTGAGGAGCTGACAGAGCGACCCCCAGCCCTCGCGGTCGCGCGCGAGCAGCACCACGGGGCCCGCGTCGGTGGTGACCTGCGCGCCCAGCATGAGCTTCACCCCGAGGGCCCTGGCCTTCACGTGGGCGCGCACGGCGCCGTACACCCCGTCGCGGTCGGTGAGCGCCACCGCGCCGAGGCCCAGCGCGTGGGCCTGCGCGACGAGCGTGTCGGGCTGCGAGGCCCCGTCGAGAAAGCTGTACGCGCTCTTCACCCACAGGGGCGCGTAGCCCGCGACGGGGCCGCTCACGGGCCCCCACCCCCGCTGCCGCGCGCCCCGCCCCCGCGGAGCGCTGACGTAGGGACACATCTCACGAGGGAGTTTTCCTCCGGCGCTTTTCGGCGAAGGCGAGGATCTCCCGGAACGCCTGGAGGTGTTTCCACCCTCGCCAGATCGTGAGCCAGCCGGGGAATGTGCCGCGACCTCG
>CAISKJ010000783.1 GCA_903885885.1 uncultured delta proteobacterium | reverse complement strand
GTAGTGCGCCGGCCGGTGCCGCGCGAGCTGCACGAGGTAGCGCCACGCGAGGCGGCGCATGAAGTCTTGCGTGGCGCGGTGAAAGATTCGCACCGAGCGGGTCTGCCCGTCGAGGCCGCTCTTGACCGTGGCGATGGTGCCGTGGGCCTTGCGCGCCACCTTCTCGATGCGGTGCGACACCCAGCCGAAGGTGGCGAAATCGCCGCGCAGCATGGCCCTGCGCGCGATGCTCTTCACGTAGCGCCAGGTGTAGGCCGCGCCGAGGTTGGCGGCCGCGACGCCCGCGAGCGCGCAGGCCACCGAGAGGGCCGTGCCGATCTCGTAGAGGGTGTCGTAGGCGAGGCCCACGTCTTTGACGTCGACCGTCTTGAAGTGCTGCGTGACGCTTTGCACCGCGGCGGCCGAGGCGTCGTCGGGCGAGGCCGCGAGGAGCGCGAGGCGCACCGGGTCGGGCAGCCGCTCGTGGGCGCGCTGCACCGCCTCGGCGAGCCCCTGCGCGTCGCCCAGGTTGCGCAGCGCCTCGACGCCCGAACGACGGCGCGAGAGCAGCTTGCGCGCCGCCTCGGCGCGGCACAGCGGAACGGCGCGCGCGTCACCGAGGCGACCGAGCGCGTCGACGATCGACGAGAGGTCGGTGCCCTGGTTGTCGGCCGCGAGGAGCAGCGCAGGCACCGCGGTGGTGTCACCCAGCCAGCCGAGGCGCGCCGCCGCGTGGGCGCGGCTCACGGCGTTGTTCGACACGAGCGCCTGCAGCATCGCGGTGAGGCCCGCGCGCACGAAGCCTTCGCCGCGCAGGCTCGCGAGCACCTCGGGGTGGCGCTGTGCGAGCTCGTGCTCGGCGTAGGGCCCATAGGCCACGCCGGCGGAGAGCTTCGCGCGGCGCGGGCCGCGGGCGACTTGGATGTTCCACGCTCCGGGTTTGGCCCACGCGGCCTGCACCGACACGATGGCCACGCGGTCGGGGCCCTTGGGGTTGAACAGTCGAACGATCGGGATCAACAGCGCCCTCCGCCGTGAGGCCGCGCGAATCTACAACCCTCCTCGCGCGGCGATCAACCAATGCGCACGGCGCGTAGACGTATGCTGTCGCAGACGTTGCGCGCGTCGCGGAGAGGCTCTAACGACTCCAACCTCCATGAGCGACGACACGAAGCGTTACGCGGGCCCCAACGTCGACGGCCCGGCGAGCACCTCTCCGTACCCCATCAGCCGCATGTCGGCGCCGCACGACCTCGTCGACACGGCGCGTGAGATTCAGAAGGCCGACGGCGTGATCGCCGCCGTGACCAGCGAGAAGCTCGGCATGATCGCCGAGCAGATCCGCGCCCTCCAGGAGCAGGCCCGCGAGGTGCTCGCGCGCGCCCAGCGCGACGCCGACCTGCACCGCGCAGAATGCCGGTTTCAGAAGGTTCCCGGGCAGGTGTACCACCTCTACCGGCGCACCCGCGACGGCTCCGACGCGCCCTACTTCTCGATGCTGTCGCCGGCCGATTGGCGGGGCAATCCTCCCGACCGCTACGAGGCCTCGTTCCGCCTCGAGAACGACGCGTCGTTCACCCCGCTCGACGAGATCGTGGCGCGCGACAGCCGCGCGCTCTCGTCGCGCAAGCTCCTCCTGGGGTGAGCGCGCGCGAAGCTATGGCGTTGCCACGCGCGCGTGGTCGGTGGCACCCTCACCGCCCACCCTGAACCCGAGGTTCATCGCATGAGCAACGACAACGTAGACAAGCAGAACCTCACGCAGAGCATCCCTCCGCGCCCGAGGGACAGCCTCATGCCCACGGCCGACGGCGTGACCATCGTGGTGACGAAGGCCTTCGGCCCCGGCGGTGACAACCTCGTGGGCCTCTCCGACGTCACCTTCGACGGGTACCCCGCGGTCACGCTGAAGGTGCGATCCGACGACGGCCGTGAGGGCCTCGTGCACCTCTCGCCGGTGCACGGCGACCGCCGCAAGGCGGGCTTCGCCGACATCAAGGCCGGCACGAAGCTCGAGCTCCTGTGCCCCGTCACGGGGCGCCGCCTCGACTACGTGGGCCCCGTCGACGACGGCTCCGGCGCCGAGTACTACGCGCTCTATCTCACCGAGCGCTGCACGCCCGACGCGATGGTGGCCGTGAGCGACGTGTGGGGCCACTACCACTCGCGCGTCATCGACGACGCCGAGCTCATCTCGTATTGGGCGCGCACCCACGACGAGGGCTGAGGGCTCGCCTCGATGGCTTCGATCATCTACGCCCTCAACGTCGAGTGCGAGGGCGTGGTCGCGCGCGTCGTGCTCAACGAAATCGACGTGTTCTCCGAGTGGGAGGGCGCGACGCGCGTCACCCAGAGCAAGCTCAACCCCTACATCGTCGAGCAGTCGAACCGCCTCGAGGTGTTCGTCACCCCGATGACCGACGACGCGGGCCGCGCCCTCGCGGGGCCCACGATGCTGCGCGTGACGCTCCTCAAGGGCGAGCACGGCGTGGCGCCCGACGACTCGAACCGCGTCGCGTACTTCGCGTGGAACCCCGCGGAGTTTCCCGTCGAGCCCGGCGCGCTCACGGGCGTGTGGGCGCGGCAGTTCACGGTGCCGCCGGCGCAGGCCTTCGGCCGCTGGGCCTGGCAAGACGCGCCCGCGACGCCCCCGCGCGAAGACGACGCGCGCGAGCTCGTCGCCCTCTGCGAGATCGTGCACGCAGCCCTTGCGCGGCGCGACCTCGACGCGGTGATGTCGCTCACCGACCTGCGCAGCGACGAGCTCGCCCGCGCCCTCGACGTCCCCCTCGACGAGGTGCGCGCCGAGCAGGCGGCCATGTACGCGCGGTGGTTCGCGTCGCCGTACTGGGCCCTCGCGCCCTTCGACGCGGGCGGCCTCGCGGCGTCGCCCTTCGCGCGCGGTCGCCTCGTGCGCGTCACCGACCCGTACGGGGCTCCGCCCATTCAAGGGACCGACGGCGAGCGCCGTTTTGCGTTCTCGTTCACGGCCACGCGCGTCGCGGGCTCGTGGACGATCGTCCGCTGATTTAGGCGCTTCTGCGCACGCGCACGATCATGCGTTCAGTGCGTCGCGCAACAATGGGTGCAGCAATTTTGTGAACGCGAAGTCGTCTGTGGCATTGGCCGTCTCGTCGATGGAGTGACGGAATGGCGAAGCCGGGCGACATCATCGTGGGGCTCGACATCGGGACCACAAAAACCTTGGCCGTAGTTGGCGAGGTCGGAGCAGACGGTGTGGACATCACCGGCGTCGGCGAGGCCCGTTCAAAGGGGCTCCGCAAGGGCGTCGTGGTCAACATCGAGAGCACCGTGACCTCGATCAAGGAGGCGGTAGAGCGCGCTGGCAACATGGCCGGCGTCGAGATCGCGACCGTGTACGCCGGCATCGCCGGCTCGCACGTTCGCGGCGTGAACTCGCACGGCATCGTGTCGATTGCGAACCATGAGGTGTCCAGCGACGACGTCGAGCGCGTGCTCGACCAGGCGCGGCGCATCTCGATGCCGCTCGATCGACAGGTGATCCACGTGCTTCCGCAGGATTACATCGTCGATCAGCAGGACGGCGTGCGCGAGCCCGTGGGCATGAGCGGCGTGCGGCTCGAGGCGAGGGTTCACCTCGTGACGGCCGCGGTGGCGAGCGTGCAGAACGTGACCAAGTGCGCCGAGCGCTGCGGTCTGCACGTAGCCGAGCTCGTGCTCGAGCCCCTGGCGAGCGCCGAGGCGGTGCTCACCGAGGACGAGAAGGAGATTGGCGTCGCGATGGTCGACATCGGCGGCGGCACCACCGACGTGGTGGTCTACGTCGACGGCGCGCTGGTGCACACCGCGGTGATTCCGCTCGGGGGGATGAACCTCACGAACGACATCGCCACGGGGCTCCGCACGCCGGTGGGCGAGGCCGAGCGCATCAAGCTGCGCCACGGCTGCGCGCTGCAGTCGATGGTCGACCCGGGCGACTCCATCGAGGTGCCGGGCGTCGGCGGCCGCGGGGCGCGCACGATCGCGCGGCAGTACCTGGCGTCGATCGCCGAGCCGCGCATGGATGAGCTCTTCCGCCTCGTGGCGAAGATCATCCACGACAGCGGCTACGCCGAGCTGCTCGGCGCGGGCGTGGTGCTCGCGGGCGGCGCCACGCTGCTCGAGGGCACCCCCGAGCTGGCCGAGCAGGTGCTCGGGATGCCCATTCGCCGCGGCATTCCGATGGGGGTGGGCGGCATGGTCGAGATGGTGAAGAGCCCCGCGTACGCGACGGCGGTGGGGCTTCTGAAGTACGGGGCCACGCGGCCCGCGAAGGCCGAGAAGGCCGCCGCGGTGGGGCGCCAGCTCCTGCAGCCGCAGGTGCCCGCCGCGGTGCAAGCGGCGGCCATGGACCCGAGCAACCCCAAGCTCGGAACGAAGTTCTGGGAGTGGTTGCGCGAAGTTTTCTGAAGGGCACGAAACAACGCTGCTCCGCGCGAGAGAGGACGCTCGCGCGGGCACACAGGACATCGGGAGCGCCGCAAGGGACGGCGGCAGCTCTCGTCGGAGGACGGTAATGGCTCTCACGTTTGATCTGGCTGAAGAGAACAACTTCGCAGCGGCGCGCATCAAGGTCGTGGGTGTGGGCGGCGCGGGCGGAAACGCCATTCGCACCATGATCGAGTCGCAGGTCTCGGACGTCGAGTTCGTGGTCGCAAACACCGACATTCAAGCGCTCGCGTCGAACCCGGCGGAGCACAAGATTCAGCTCGGTCGCTCGCTCACCAAGGGCCTCGGCGCTGGCGCCAACCCCGACATGGGCAAGAAGGCCGCGATGGAGGACATCCAGCTCATTCAGGAGTACCTCCAGGGCGCGGACATGGTCTTCGTGACGGCGGGCATGGGCGGCGGCACCGGCACCGGCGCGGCCCCCGTGATCGCGCAGGTCGCGCGTGACCTCGGCGCGCTCACCGTCGGCGTGGTGACCAAGCCCTTCGGCTTCGAAGGCCGCCGTCGCGCCAAGCAGGCCGAGCTCGGGCTCAACGAGCTGGCCGAGCACGTCGACACGCTCATCACGATTCCGAACGAGAAGCTCCTGCTCCTCGGCGACGCGGAGATGACGCTCACCGACGGCTTCCGCAAGGCCGACGAGGTGCTCGTGAACGCGGTCCAGGGCATCTCGGACCTCATTCAGCAGAACGGCGTGGTGAACGTCGATTTCGCCGACGTGAAGGCCATCATGTCGAACATGGGCATGGCGCTCATGGGCATCGGCTACGGCCGCGGCGACCGCCGCGCGATGGACGCCGCCAACGCGGCCATCAACTCGCCGCTGCTCGACAACATGAGCGTGCAGGGCGCGACGGGCATTCTCATCAACTTCATGGGCGGGCCCGACATGCGCCTCGCCGAAGTGAACGAGGCCGCCACGATGATCATGGACGCGGCCAACGAGGACGCGAACATCATCTTCGGCTCGGTGATCAACCCCGACATGCGCGACATGATCAAGGTCACCGTGATCGCGACGGGCTTCGGCCGCGCCGAGAGCGCCGCGGAGCCCGTGCGCGCCGCGCAGGCCCCGAAGAGCATCGTGACCCCGCAGGCCGTGATGGCCGCCCCCGCGCGCGCCGCCTACGCGCCCCCAGTGCAGTCGCAGCCCGCGATGCGCCAGGAGCAGCGCCCCGCGGCCGCCGCGGTGGGCTACGACATCCCCTCGCGCCGCGGCGCGTCGATGCCCTCGCAGCAGCACGCCCCCGTGCAGCACGCGGCGCCGACGCAGCGCCCCTCGCGCCCCGCGCCCGTCGCCAACCTCCGCGAAGACGAGTGGGACATCCCCACCTTTCTCCGCAACAGCGGCCGCGACGAGTAGCACGCAGCAAGGCCCCGGGTGGTGTCGCCCGGGGAGCGTTGTCACCGCGACGGCGCGCTCCGCGTCGTAGTCCCCGTCTTCCAAAACAATGAACGAGTAGCGTCGCCCCGCTCCGGGTTGCCGAGGCGTGAGCGCAGATGCTCTCGGCGACGGATCGACCCCGTCCGCGCGCTCTGTACACCATCACGCTGAGAGCCCTGGCGGGGCGCCCATCATCGGGCGCGTGGGGCGTGCTCTCGCGCCTTCAGCGGGACGCGCTGGGCTCGTTGAGCGAGGCGGGCGGGCCGATGTAGCTGTTGATGGCCGCGAAGGGCGCGGAGGTGATGCGCTCGAGGCTGAGCGCACCGGTGGGCCCCGAGGCGCGGTAGTAGGAGTTGGCTGCGCGGGCGTCGGGGCGATCGCCGTAGTAGGAGCCGTTGGCGATGAGCACGTTGGCCGCGGCGTCGAAGGTCGAGCCGGCGGG
>CAISKJ010000782.1 GCA_903885885.1 uncultured delta proteobacterium | reverse complement strand
TCTGCACGTAGGCCGAGCGCGGCGTGGCGCTGCCGGCACTCACAAAGAGCGTGCGCGCCGTGGCCGTGGGCGTACCGAAGCGCCAGCGCGCGAGCATGAGGTCGCCGGTGAAGTCGGGCGCGGTCTCGAGCGCGAAGCGGCCGAACACGGGGCCGTCGCCGAGCGTCGAGGTGCTCCACGTGCCGTCGGGGGCGCGCGTGGCGGCCTTGATGGTCGACGTGGGCCCCTCGCCGCGCGAGTACACAAACGACTCGCGTCCGTCGGCGCGGTGCGCGCCGTCGCCCAGCGTGATGGGCGTGTATCCCCCGCCCTCGATCACGACGCGACGCCATCCGCCCGCTTCGCGCGTGAGCACGGCCATCGCCTCGCGGTCGCTCCCGTCGGCCGAGAACGACGTGACGTAGTCGCCGCCGTCGCGCGTCGAGAGCACCCGCGCGGGCCAGTTGCCCGACGGAATGGCCTCGACGGACCCGGTGCGCGCAGCGAGGTCGAGCGCGGCGTACATCGGGTGAAAGCCGCCCTGGTTGTCGGTGTACGCGACGCGCGCGCGCCCCGGCCCCGCGGCCACCGACACGCTGAACCCGTTGCCCGGGCAGCGCAGCGCCACGTTGGCCGTCGCGGCGCAGGGCGTCGTGCGGCACAGGGCCGCCGCGTCTTCGAAGGCCACGACACACGCGCTCGGAAGCGGCGCGAGCAGCCCCGTCGTCGCGCCGTCCGTCGCCGCAGGCGCGTCGGTCGCGACGGGCGCGTCGGTCGCCAGGGGCACATCGGTCGTCACCGGCCTGTCGGTCGCGATGGGCGTGTCGGTCGCGATGGGCGTGTCGGTCGTCGCGGGCACATCCGTCGCGACGGGCGTGTCACTCGCCACCGGGACATCGGTCACAACCGGTGTGTCGCTCGCGGCAGGCGTGTCGGTCGCGGCGGGCGTGTCGGTCGCGACGGCGGCGTCGCCGGGGGTCGGCGCCGTGTCTTCACAGCCGAGCGCGAAGGCCATCGCGCAGGTTACGCCGGTAAGCATCCGTCGAAGGTGGGTCATCGTGTCACTCCGAGGCGCGGCTTCGCAGGTCCCGTGCCGGAGCGCAAGAGGGGCGCAGCGCGACGTTACGGGCGACGCCCCTCTGCCGTGCGCGTCGCGCGCGGCACAACGAGGCGCAGCGCTCCGCGCGCGGGACCGCGGTTGGCCTCGCGGGCCGACGGCGCCGGTGCCTCGCGCCCCATCGAGGCCGCGCCGAAGCCGAGCGCGCCGCCGACGCAGAGCCACGCGAGCCACGCGACGCCCGTCGCCGACTCCGCGCGCGTGAGCGGCAGCGGAAACTCCACCGCGTGCACCCTCCCCGCGTCGACGTCGACGAGGAGCACGCCGGCCACGTCGAACGCGATGCGATACTCGAGGAGCTGCCGTCGCGTGGCGCTCGTGTCGAGGCGCGGCGCGAGGCGTCCGGTCTTCACCTCGGCGACGAAGCGGCGCCCCTCGCGCTCGACCACGAAGTCGGCGCGCAGCTCGATCGCGCGCCACGCCCCATCGACCGACACGTCGTAGGTGACCGGCGCCTGCCGCGCGACGACCGTGTAACCGTGGGCGCGCAGGAGGGGCTCGGCGCGCGCCTCACCGTCGGCCCCGCGCTCGCGCGCGACCCGCAGCCGGTGGCCCGGGAGCCACCGCGCGAACGCGAGCCGCGCGGATTGAACCACCGCCACGATCGCCACGAGGGCGAGCGCCGCGACGAGCGCTTCGGGCGGTAGGTCGGAGGGGCGCAACGGAGGGCGCGAGGTTCACGCGAGGCGGGCCGGGAGACCAACTTCTCGGCCGACGCGCGCGACGGTCAGACGAAGTCGGCGGGGGGCGGCGCGCCGTAGCGCACCATCATGGCGCCGGGGTCGCGCGGCGGGCGCGTGGGCCGCACGTCGGGGCCCTGCGCGTCGACGGTGGCGTCGGCGACGGGCGCGTCGACGGAGGGGCTCGCGTCGGGCGTCACCGGCGGCGGCGGGAGGCCGTAGGCGGGCACGACGTTGCCCTGATCGGCCACGACGACGGGCGGGCTCTCGACGACGCCGCCGCCGTTGCCTGTGGCCGTCCCCTCGCCCTGCGCGGCGACGGTGCTGGGCGCCGCGGGCTGCGCGCTCGAGCACGCGGCCACGGTGGTGGCGAAGGCGAAGAGCGCGGCGCGCGTGAGGCCGCCGGACGGCGCGGCGGGCACGAGCGCGTCGGGCTGCGACGGCG
>CAISKJ010000781.1 GCA_903885885.1 uncultured delta proteobacterium | reverse complement strand
GGCTCTCGTTGCCGGGAGACCGCGCGGGACGTCGCGTGAGGTTTCAACTCCAAACTTGATGCGGCTGCCGGGACGAACTCTGGCGCCCGCAACCGCTCCGATCACAGCCGACGGCCGTGAGGACGTCGCGCCACGCCCGCGCGGCCGCCGCCCACGGCGTCGTGACGGTTCCCGGTGAACCTTTGTCGCCCCTGAGTTCGCGCCCGCTCCCTACCGCCTGCGATGAGCGGATCGATCGCGCAGCGCGCGCAACGTTCAGGAGCCCCCTCGCGGGGCGACCTCTCACGTAAAGCACGGGCTGAGGGGGCCCGACGCCCCCGAATCCCGGCGTGAATGAGGCGCCTTCCTACCCCCCTTGAAAGGGCTGGAGGGTGCCTCAACGTGTTGTGGGGGTGTGGCGTGGCGTGGCGAGACGAAAGCGACGGCTTCGTCAGCGTTGACCGGGGAGAAGCACGCGCCTCGTCTGCCAGATGACGACGTCGTCGCTCGTGGGGTCGACGGCGTGCAGGTTCACGCCCCAGCACCAGACCTCGTCGTTGGCCGTGAGCGCGCATGCGTGCGAGATCGACATCCCGATCTCGACCACATCGTGCAGGCCGCCCACGTTCTCTACCGTGAACATCCCGCCCGTGTTCTCGGCGCAGGGCCACCCGAGGAGCGGCGAGCACCCGCCCCAACACCGCACCGTGCCGTCGCGGAGGAGCGCGCACATGTACTGCGAATCCAGGTTCGTGCTCACGCCGATGTACCCCTGTGCGAAGACGACCGGGGGGAGCCCACGAATCTGTCGGAAGTCATCATGAAACGGCCCGTTGGTGCCCACCCTCTCGCCGCCACAGTAACCGCGACACCACAGCGTTCCGTCACGGCGCACCACGGTGATGGCTCCGGGGGACATTCCGATTGATGTGACATCGTCCGCCGGGAGGCTCCAGATGAAGTTCGTCGACTGCATTTGCAGTATGCCTTCCGCTCCGTCAGACGACAGCCAGGTGCCATTGCACACCACCTGACCACGGTCGCAGTCGTACCCGCAGAGCGTCTGCGCCGCCGAGTCCATCCGCGCACCGGGCGCGTAGGTACAGAATCGACCATCGTAGCAACGAACCGTCGAGAAAACACCTGCGCGTGTCGCTGTCGCACACCAGACACCATCTCGCCTCGATACGCTTCGAACTGCTTGCACCAAATCCACCTGGGAGACCGGAAGATCCACAGGAGAACTCATCCAGGGAAGACTCTCCACAGCCAGGCCTCCCTGCCATTGAGGGCTCCCGGTGCCATCACGGCGGCGGCGAAGGAAGCCGTACTCATTGAACGAGTACTGCCACGTCACCTCGTCGAGTTCGAGATCGAGCCGGCGAGGTGAGGTGACAGGAGGCGCGTTCTCTACGCCCAGTGTACGACCGAGATAGTCGCCCCAGCCGTAGCGAATCTTCTCGCGCGTCACGACCATCGTCGCGCCTTGCGTGAGGTAGAGTCGACTCTCGGGTGTATTGGCCGCAAATGGGGTCGGCGCGGGGACACGGTCGGTGACCGCATCGACATTGCCGGGCGAATCGGTCGATGCGTCAGAAGGCGATGCGAGGTCCATCGTTGCAGCATCGCGGGCGCTGCCCTGGCTCCCCGAAATTGAGCCAGCGCAACCCGAGATGGTTGCCATGATGATGCTGAACAGTGGACCTCTCATCGTGGGACGCCTCGGTACTCCCGCTCGAACGCCTCGCCGTCCCCCACATGGCGCGGGCGGGTGATCGCCCCGGCGCGTCGCGCGGGATGTGGGCTCCGCACAAATGCTCATGCTGACAAATGTCTTCAGAACGCACTTTTGAAAATATCGCTCCGATTTTCTGTCGATTTCGCCTCCCGCGCCCGCCGACGACGGAACATCGCCCTACGCGTCTCTTTGCGCTTCACCCCATCGGGCGTGTGTGCGACCCCTTCGAGCCATGGACGCACCCATTTTCGACCCCACCAACTATCACCGCGCCCCTTCGCTCACCATCTCGACCACGGTGACGCTCATCGACGGGCTCGCCATCGTGCACCCGCGCGGCGCCCCGGCCCTTGCCCGCAAGACGCTCCGCAAGCTCACGGCCCTACGCAAGCGCATCACCGATGAGCTGAGCGCGCGGCGCGTGCCCGCCGAGGCCGCCCGCAGCGCCGTCGAGATCGATCAGGCCGCCGACCGCGCGTGGCGCGCGACGCGCAGCTACCTCTCGGCCTACCTCGATCTGCAGCCCGAGTTCGCGCCCGAGCAGGCCGAAGCGCAGCGCCTCGACGCCATGCTCTTCGGCGACGAGGGCCTCGCCTTCACCGTGCTCCAGTACCCCGAGCAGCGCACCGAGATGCACGACCGCCTCGGCGCCCTCCGCGCGGGCGACACCTTCGTCACCTTTACTCGCATCGTGGGCGAGGCGTGCGTCAAGAACCTCCTCGCCACCGTGAAGGCCTACGACGGCATGGTGCTCGGGCTCCTCCAGGCAACGCCCGCCGAGACCGAGAAGCTCCTCCCCCTCGTGCGCGAGGCGCAGAAGCTCGTGGTCGACTATGCGCGCTACCTCGCGGCCACTGTCGACGACGAAGACCCCGAGACGGTCACGGCGGCCCTCCAGGCCCTCGCGCCCATCGACAACCTTCGCCGGATGACCGCCACCCCCCGCGCGAGCGTCGTGAAAGACACCCCCGTCGACCCGGCGCCCTCCCCCGCCCCGTCGCCCGACACGCACCCGTAGGGTCGCCACCCCGACGACGGCGTCGTGCGAGACACCGGGCGGCCCCCTACAGCCCACCGACCGGTGTCTCGAAAGATACCGCAGGGGGGTGGGGGGGCCCCCCCATAGGCGTTAAGCGACAGGAGCTCTTGTGGTAGTTCGGGGGCG
>CAISKJ010000780.1 GCA_903885885.1 uncultured delta proteobacterium | reverse complement strand
GAGAGGGTGAGCATTCGGACAGTAGAGCTCCAATGCTCGCGACACGCACGTCCGCGCGGAAATCAAGGGAGTCTGGAGATGTGTCCCCACGTCAGCGCCCCCGCGGGGGCAGTGGCGCGCGGTAGCGGGGGTGGGGGCTTGCACCGCGCCCGACAAGAATCTGGGGAACGATGAGGCCTGAAGGCGCGGGCTACCGAGGGCTTCACGCCAATGCCGCCCTGTCCTCCCTCACACGCGGTAGGTACAAAGGGACTACCGTCGATGGCGGAGGGGGTGCACACGGCGGCGCGGTTGCTGTAAGTCTGCGGCCCCGCGGCGACGAAGGCGCGCAGCGGGTGTTGTAGGGAGTCCATGAAACAGAGCGCAGAAGAGCGTCCCAACCCCAGCTTGCAGCGCAAGGCGGCCATCGCGCACGGCGCCGCGCTCGACCACGCGGGTACGGTGCGCGTCACCCCCATCGCCAACTTCGACCTCGACCGCACCATCTTTCAAACCCTCGAGGGCGCCGCGCCGCGCTTCGTGATGAAGACGCGCATCGCGAAGGAGGCCCACTGGGACGAGGCCGCGGGCGCTCGGGTGCAGCGCGCCTACGAGGCCTTGAACGTCGGCGGCAAGCTGCCCGCGATCGACGCGGCGCTCCTTCGCTTCATGGTCGAGGAGTGCGACTTCGACGTGGAGCACGCCGACGGGTCGTTTCTCGATCACCTGTACTTTGGCTTCGAGTACTGCGCGGCGCACTACCCCGATCGCTCGCCCCTCGTGATGCTGCTGCACTCGATCCTCGGCACGGGCACCAACACGTTTGCCATGAAGGCCGAGAAGATCCCCGCGCTGCGGGCGCTCCTCGGCGACTTCGACTGGCGGCACATCGAGGCCTTCCCCTCGGTGCTGCGCCTCCTCTACGACGAGGGCCTGCGTCGCGAGCTGTGGGCCAACGTGCACCGGCTCGACGCCATCGAGTCGCTGCGCCTCCATCGGGTGATCGACAACGCGCCCATCACCCTGAGCGGTGAAGACCTGCGCGTGCAGCTCAACTACCACCTGATTCATCTGCTCGATTTTTTGCCGGTGGCCAACTGGTCTACGCACCAGAATGACACCTCGTTCATCTTGTTTCGCGACCTCAACGCGCTGCTCGAGAAGAGCGGTCAGAAGCGCGTGACGCTGGCCTACACGCCGGCCGTGGGGCCGCGCGCGCCGGTGGGCGAGGCGCTCGGCCTCGGCGCCCGGCTCACCACGCTCATCCCCGTGCGCGTGAGCGAGAAGATGTCGGCCGCGTCGATCCGCCGCTTCTCGCAGCGGATCGGTCACAGCCTCGAGTACACGCTCACGTTTCGCACCTGAGCGGGGCGCCGGGCGCCCGTCGGCGCCTCTCCCGCGCGTCGGTTCAGAGCGGGAGCGGCGCGATGCCGGTGAGCGCGGCCGACGCTGCGTAGAGCCCCTCGGCGAGCGCCTCGTCGCGCGCCATGGCCGACGGGGTCGCGGGGCGGCACTTCACAAAGTACTGGCCCGTGTGCCCCGCGGCGTCGGGGTCGAGCGCGAGAAACACCGAGGTGGCGGCGCCCTCGGCGTGCGAGTCGTGGCCCTCCATCTTGAAGCCCGACGCGAGGAGCTTGGTGCTCACCACGCCGGGGTGCAGGCTGTTGGCGGTGACCCCGTCGCGCGCGAGGCGGCGCGCCATCGCGGCGGCGAAGAGCACGTTGCACAGCTTGGCGCGCGCGTACCCGCCGTAGCCCGTGAAGCCGTGCGCGTAGGTGAGGTCGCCGAGGTCGAGGCGGCCGCGCTGGTGGGCCACGCTGCTCACCACCACGAGGCGCCCGCGCGCCGCGCGCAGCGGCGCGAGCGCGAGGTGCGTGAGCACAAAGGGCGCGAGGTGGTTGACCGCGAAGCCCAGTTCGAAGCCGTCGGCCGTGAGCGAGCGCGTCTCGGGAAAGACCCCCGCGTTGTGCACCATCGCGTCGAGGCGCGGGAAGCGCTCGACGAGCCCCGCCGCGAGCGCGCGCACCTCGTCGAGGCGCGAGAGGTCGCCGTGGGCCTCGTGGAGCGTCGCGCCGGGCGCCGCGGCGCCGAGGCCCTCGACGGCGGCGCGCACCTTCGCGGGCGTGCGCCCGTGCACGATCACCGCGGCCCCGCGGCGGCACAGTTCGAGGGCGGTATGCCGACCGATTCCGTCGGTGGCGCCGGTTACGAGAACGATCTTCTGGGTCATCGTCCGCTCCGATGCATCGAGGCGCGCGCGCGATGCGCACGGCGAGCGGGCGTCGCGTCGTCGCCGCGGCGAGGGACACCCTGCGGCGCGAGCCTCGGGGCGTCGCTGCGCCAAAATGACGCGTCGAATCCCGTTGCGTGGGGGCTGCGCCGTGGTGTCGATAGGCGGCGTCGCTTCCGACCCGTCGAGAGAGAATCCGAGAATGCGCCGAACCGTGTCATACGCCCGCGTTTGCGTCGTCTCGGCGTTTGGCGCAGCGCTGCTCTCCGCGCCGCGAACGGGCGCGTCGCAGCCGGCGCCCGCCGCGTCGCACGGCGACGCAGAGCCGACGGAAGAAGTGACGATCGTCGCACCCGCGCGGCGCGAGGCGGCGCTCCTCGACACGCCCCGCGCGGTCTCGTCGGACAGCACCGCGAGCGCCCGGCGCGCGCTCGCGCGCGACGTGGGCGAGCGCCTCGACGAGCTCCCCGGGGTGTTCGTGCAGCGGACGACGAGCGCCTCGGCGGCGCCGCTGATTCGCGGCCTCGGGGGGCAGCGCGCGCTGCTCCTCTTCGACGGGATCCGCCTGAGCGACTCGCTCACCAAGGTGGGCGGCAACGCGCTGCTCAACCTCATCGACCCGTCGATCGTGCAGCAGGTCGAGGTGGTGCGCGGGCCCGCCAGCGTGATGTACGGCTCCGACGCCCTCGGCGGCGTCGTGCAGGTGACGCCCGTCGACGCGATCGCCCGCAGCGACGGGTCGTTTCAGTGGCGCGGCGAGGCGATGCTCCGCGGCGCATCGGCGGAGCGCTCGGCGGCGACGCAGGGCTTCGTCGAGGGCGAGGTCGGCCGCTTCGGGCTCGTGCTCGGCGGCGCGCTCGGCTTCGCGGGGCAGCTCGTCGCGGGGGGCGACCTCGGCGCGCAGACCTACACGGGCTACGGCGACCGCGCGCTCAGCGTCCGCGGCACGGCGCGCCTCACCGATCGGCAGCGCCTCGGGGCGGCGTTTCACACGAGCGCGATCACCGACGCGCCGCGACCGGACCTCTCGACCCCGTCGGACGTGCGGGTCTTCCGGCTCCAGCAGCGCGACCTCGCGTACCTCACCTGGCGCTACGGGGCCGGCGCGTTCGCGCTGAGCGCGCGCGTGGGGGCGATCGTCCGTACGGAGCTTCGCGACCGCTTCCGCGCGGGGCGCGTAGACACCGAGCGCGACCAGGTGCTCACCGGCGTCGCGTCGGTGCAGCTCGACGCGCGGCTCCGCGACGCGCGCTTCACCGCGGGCGCCGAGGCCACCCTCGACGACGTCGAGAGCAGCACCGAGACCGCGCGCGAGGGGCGCCCGGCGGAGACCGCCCGCGGGCGCTACATCGGCGGGAGCACGTACCTCTCGAGCGGGCTCTACGGGCTCTATCAGCAGCGCATCGGGGCGCGCTTTCTCGGCGAGGCGGGCGTGCGCCTCGCGGTCGTGCGGGCCACCGCGCCCGTCGACGGAACCACCGCCGCGATGGATCAGGTGCTCGTCGCCCCCGTGGCCTCGCTGGGCGCGCGCTACCTCGTGCGCGAGGGCGTGGCGCTGATCGTGAACGGCCTCTCGGGGTTTCGCGCGCCCAACCTCGACGACTTTCAGGCCCTCGGCACGGGCGCGCGCTCCTTCGATACGCCCAACGCCTCCCTCGTCGCCGAGCGATCGTGGACGGTCGAGGTGGGCGCGCGCGTCGTGCGAGACGGCTGGACGGGCTCGCTCTTCGTCTTCGGGTCGGCCCTCACGGGCCTGGTGGTGCGCGTGCCCTCGTCGCTCAACGGCATGACCGTGATCGACGGGCGGCGGGTCTACACGCGCCAGAACGCGAGCGAGGCGACGATGTGGGGCGCGGAGCTCGACCTCACGTATCGCGCGCGCTCGGGCCTCTACGGCTCCGTGGCGGCGATGTACACGCAAGGCGACGCGACCTTTCCCGACGACGCGGGCAACCGCGTGACGGAGCCCATGGCGAAGCTCCCCCCCGCGACGGGACGCGCCGCGGCGGGTTGGCGCAGCGAGCGCGCGTGGGTCGACGTGGTGCTCACCGGCGGCCTGCCGCAGACGCGCCTCGCCACCTCCGACCGCGAGGACGTTCGTCTCTGTCCCGGCGGCGCCGCGACGTGCACGCAGGTCGACGGGTGGGCGTCGCTCTCGCTGCGCGGCGGCGTCGCCATCACGCCCTCGATCACCGCGGGCGCCGCCGTCGAGAACGTCTGGAACGGCGCCTTCACCCCCTACGGCGCGGGCTACGCCGCCCCGGGCACCAACGTCGTGGGGATGCTCCGCTTCCGCACGCGGTGACCGCGTCGCGCGTCGACGGGGGGCCGCGGCGAGGCTTCGGGGCGGCGCGACCTGGTATAGCCTCGGCGCCATGACGACCGAAGAGGGAGCCGCGCCGCGCCGCGCGCTGGCGCTCGCCGTAGCCGTGGCCGCGCTGGGATATTTCGTCGACATCTACGACCTGGTGCTCTTCTCGATCCTCCGCGTGCCGAGCCTGCGCGCGCTGGGCGTCGGCGCCGCGGAGCTCACCACCACGGGGGCCGCGCTGCTCAACGTGCAGCTCGCGGGCATGGTGCTCGGCGGCGTGGCGTGGGGCGCGCTCGGCGACCGCCGCGGGCGCCTCACGGTGCTCTTCGGATCGATCGTGCTGTACTCCCTGGCCAACCTCGCCAACGCCTTCGCGCAGACGGTTCCGCAGTATGCGGCGCTGCGCTTCGCCGCGGGCGTCGGCCTGGCGGGCGAGCTCGGCGCGGGCGTCACGCTCGTGAGCGAGCTCATGGGCCGCGAGCGCCGGGGCCTCGGCACCACCGTGGTCGCGTCGGTGGGCCTCACCGGCGCCGTGGTCGCGGGCATGCTCGCGGAGACGCTCCTCGGGCGCTACGGCGCCGACGGCTGGCGCGTCTGCTACGCCGTGGGCGGGGCCATGGGGCTGGTGCTCCTCGCGCTGCGCGTGGGAGTGCTCGAGAGCGGCGTGTTCGAGCGCACGCGGGCGCGCGACGTGCCTCGCGGCGACGTGCGAATGCTCCTGCGCCCGTGGTCGCGCGCGCTGCGCTTCGCGCGGGTGATCCTCGTGGGTACGCCCATCTGGTTCGCGGGGGGCGTGCTCTTCGTCTTCGCGCCCGAGATCGGCGGCGCCCTCGGCCTCGCGACGCGCCCGACGGGGGCGAAGACCATCCTCTGGGCCTACGTGGGCGTGGTGCTCGGCGACGTGCTCTCGGGCCTCGTCAGCCAGCGCACGCGCTCGCGCAAGCGCGTGCTCGGGGGCTTTCTCGTCGCGCTCGCGGGCGCGCTCACAGCGCTCATGACCTGGGGCGGGCGCTCGCTCGACACCTTCTACGCGCTCATGACGCTGGTGGGCCTGAGCACGGGCTACTGGGTGGTGTTCGTCACCACGGCGAGCGAGCAGTTTGGGACGAACCTCCGCGCGACGGTCACCACCTCGGCGCCCAACTTCGTGCGCGGCATGGCCATCCCCGTGACGGCGCTGTGGCTGGCGCTCAAGCCCTCGCTGGGGGTGATCCCCGCCACGCTGGCGGTGGGCTTCGCCACCATCGCGCTGGGCCTCGCCTCGCTCGTGGGCATGCGCGAGAGCTTCGACAACGACCTCGACTTCGTCGAGGAGTGACGCGCGCGACGGGGTGCCAGGCGGGGCTCGTCAGGCGCCGTGGGCGACGCCCTTCGCGCGCTGAAAGCTCCCGTGAAACCCGAGCGGGAGCGCGATGGGGAGGCGCGCCGTCGCGAGGGGTTCGAGGCCTTCGGCGTCGAGCACGACGAGCTCGGCGCAGCGCCGCGCGAGGTCGCTGCCCACCGTGAGGAGCACGCCGTCGGACTCGCCCGCCGCGCCCGGACGACGCACGAACACCGGCTCGCCGTAGACGACGCGGTCTCGCCCGAACAGCGTGGCGGTGCCGCGTTCGAGGTCGATGCGACGCACCGTCGAGGTGGTGACGGCGCCGTCGTGGCCGAGCGCCGCGCCCCACACGACGCCGTGGCGCGCCCCGCCGAGCGCAGCGCGGTTCACGGTGGGAAACTCCAGGTACGACGCGTCGAGCGTCTCGTAGGTGGCGCGCCCGCCCGTCGCGGCGATGCGCACGCGGCACAGGCGCGCGTCGTTGGTGACGTCGCCCCGGAGGGCCGGCACGCGGAGGCGGTCGATGAGGCTCGCGTCGCGGTACGCGCAGAGGTCGAGCACGACGTCGTCGCCGTCGTCGAAGGCGTTGACGGTGTGAAAGAAGAACATCGCGTCGCCCTCGGCGCGTCGCACGCTGCCCGTGGCGCGGTCGACGATGAAGAAGTCCGTCGGGCGCGTCGCGTCCCACGCGAAGTGGTCGATGTAGCCGCGGTTCGACCAGAGGAGCGACGCGGCCTTCGCACGCAGCGGAGGGGCCGCGAGCACGATCTTCGTGGGCGTCATGCCGAAGGCGTGGAGGTACGGGATGTCGTCGAGGGCGATCCTGGCGATGGGCGTGCGGGTGTACGCGCCGAGGGTCTGGCGAAAGGGCACGAGCTCGACGCGGCGACCGATCTTGATGGCGACGTTGACGATCTCGCGGCGCGCGCGGTCGTACTCGGGGTGCGCGAGCATGAGGGCCCCGGCGCCCACGGCGTCGTCGTAGCGCACCGTGCGAAGGGGCTCGAGCGTCGCGCCGTCGACGAGGCGCTGCCACGGGGTCTCGGTCATCGCGAGCCAGCCGTCGGGCGTCGGAATGACGTGCACGTTGGCGTTGTCGGTGAGCGTCGGGATGGGCTCGAAGACACGGCGAAGGAACGACCGCTCGTTGGGCGTCGCGAAGGTCGAGACGGGCATGCGTCCGGCGCGCGCGTGGGTGAGGGCGTCGCCGTCGAGGAGTCGCTGGCGAAAGCGCACGCCGTCGTCGGTGAGGTCGAGGGCGTAGAGCATCCCGAGGGCGTCGAACCAGTGCGCGGCCTTCCACGCGCCGAGTTCGAAGAGGGCCGGCGCCGTGCGAAGCAGCGTGCCGCGGAGCCACGGAGGGAGGCGCCCTTCGAGGCGGGCCTCTCCCGCGAAGGGCCCGTCGATGACGCTCGAATCGAAGGGGCTGCCGAGCGCCGCGGGGGCGGGCGAAGGTGCCGTGCGCGAGGCGGTGTCGAGGTTCATGGGGCGATCATGGCGGTCTCGACGCGCGTCGTCTTGACGTCTGCTGCCACGGGCGTGACGGATTCTGCCAAACTGCGCGCGGGCCTCCACCGAATGCTCCCGCTCCGCTCGATCGAAGGTGTGCTCATCGCGGCGACGTCGCTCGGCCTCGACGCCGACCGGGCCCGTGCGGCGGGCGCCATCGACGCGGGCGCGCACCCCGACGGGCTCCTCTCGCTCGACCGCGTCGCGGCGGTCTGGGCCGACCTCGTCGCGCAGCGCCCGTCGCCCGAGCTCGCCACCGAGCTCGGCTTCGCGGCGCCCATCGGGTGCTTCGGCATCGTCGACTACCTCGCGGGCAGCTCGTCGACCCTCGAGGGCGCGATGCGCGCGCTCGCAACGCACTTCAGCGGCATCGTGCGCGACATGCGGGTCACGCTGCGCGCGACCGCCGCGGGGCACACCCTCACGGCGCACGCCCCCGACGACCCCGCGCGCGAGGAGCTCACCCTCGCCATCACCGTCGGGCGCTTTCGCCGCCTCGCCGCGGGCCCCTTCCGCCTCGATCGCCTCTCGCTGCGCGCGCGCTTCGCGGGCCCCACGCGCCACGAGGCGCTCTACGGCTGCCCCGTCGACCTCGGCGCGCCCGCGAGCGCGATGCACGTGGCCCACGCCACGGCGGCGATGGCGCTCTCCTCGGCAGACCCGCAGCTCGCGTCGGCGCTCGCGTCGGCGGCCGCGCAGCTCGGCTTCGGCGGGCCCGAGACCTCCGAGGTCGAGGCCGCCGTGCGCAGCCGCTTGCGCGACCTCCTCGCGCAGGGGCGCGGCGACGCCGCGTCGGTGGCGCGCACGATCGGCACGTCGGAGCGCACGCTGCATCGTCGCCTCGCGGGGGCGGGGTTGAGCTTCCAGTCGGTGCTCGACGGGTTTCGCCGGCGCGAGTCCGAGCGGCTGCTTCGTGCGGGCGCTGCGTTGCCCGAGATCGCGCTCGCGCTCGGGTACTCCGATCAGTCGGCGTGGTCGCGGGCGTTCAAGCGGTGGGCGGGCGTGAGCCCCCGCGAGTGGCGCGGCGAGCGAGGGTGAAGCCCCCGCGAGTGCCGCGGTGAGCGCGCTGCCGGGCTCGGGCGCTCCCGAAGGGGGCGGGCGCGCTGACGACGGCCCCCGTTCGGAGTCTCTCGCGTGGCTCCGCGCCGCGGCGGGATCGCGCGCGGCTGCGGCGCTACGAGGCAGCCCTCTCGAAGAGCGCGACGCCCTCCTGCCAGACGGCGCGCACGCGCGACGCGTCGAGCGTCATGCGCACGCCTCGCTCGGGCGAGAGGCGCGCCTCGGGCCAGAGGTCGCGCACCCGCACGAAGGTCAGCGTCTCACCGTCGCGGCCGGCCCAGCGCATGCCGCCGAACGACACCCGCGCGCGGCCCTCGTCGGCGGTCGCCTCCACGATCTGATCGGTCGGGAGGTTCACCCGATGGCCGTCGGCGAACGCCACCCGCGTGCCCGGCGGACCGTTGCCCACGATGGGCATCTTCGGGACGTACGCCGCGTCGCGCTCGATGCGCGTGCCGTCGACGAACTCGATGATCAGGGGTGCTTGCTGGGGCGCCATTGCGCGCAGTGTAACCGATGCGCGGGAGCCTCCCCCGATTTCGTGGGCGAACCTCCGCCTTCGCCTCGCTCGTGGGCATGCGCGAGCGCTTCGACAGCGAGCTCGACTTTGTCGAGGCCTGCGCGCACCCGCCTCGCGACACGTGACGGCGCGTGCGCGGTGCGCGGCCGTCACGCGCTCGCCTCGCGGCGCAGCGCGGCCCAGACGAGAAACGCGTAGATGAGCGCGAGGCGCGCCAGCGACGCGGCGATCTCCACCTGCGGGTCGGCGCTCGGCGTCGGCACCGAGCACAGCGCCCAGGCGCCCAGCGCGAAGGCGAGCTGGCGCCGCGCGCGCACCTCGGCGAAGAGCACCAGCAGCAGCACGACGACCGTCGTCGCCACGAAGGGCGCGGCGTAGGGGCTGCGCAGCGAGGCGAGCATCGTGACGGCGAGCCACACGCTCAGCCGGTGCGCGGGGCCGCCCTTGTTGTTGCGCGCGGCCAGCACCGCGAGCACCGCGAGGAGCCCCGTGTACACGCTGCCGACGAGGCGCGCCTGGGGCCAGCTCCAGTCGACGAGGCCGAGCGCCTGGAGCTTGAACACGACGCCGAAGGGGGCGAGGTTCATCGCGATCTCGCGCGGCGATCCCGCGAGGAAGCGCAGCGCCTCGCCCGACTGCACGTGGGGCAGGTGGTAGAAGAGAAAGTCGCGCCACACGGTGGTGCCGAGCACGGCCACGGAGAGGGCGCAGAGCGCCGCGGCCGCGAGGGCGGTGAGCGCCGCCGCGCGCCACCGTCGCTGAACCAGGAGCAGCACGCCCAGCATGCCGGGAAAGATCTTCGCGAGCGTGGCGACCGCGAGGAGCGCGCCCGCGAGGCCGTCGCGTCGCCGCTCGAGCGCGCACCAGCACAGGACGCAGAGGGCCACCGCGGCCAGGTGAAAGTTGCCGACCTGGAGCGTCACGAGCACCAGCGGGTTGGCCAGCACGATGGGCGCGAGGAGCCACACGCGACGCCCGGTCACGCCGCCGAGCGTGGTGGCCACCGACGCGCAGGCCCACAGGGTGAGGGCCAGCGACATGGCGCCGAACAGGAGCCGCTGCGAGAAGAAGCTCGTCGTCACCCGCAAGAGCGCGCGCGGCAGGAGGAGGAACGGGGGCGGGTAGCCGAAGGCGTCGAGCGTGAAGGGCGCGAAGTGCGCCGCGGTGCGGGGCAGCGGCGGGGCGACGTCGCGCACGCCCTCCACGATGGCCAGGTCGTAGACGTTGGCGCTCGGATCCCGCGAGAGAATGGCGCCGTGCATGTAGGCGGTCAGGCACGAGTGGCGCACGATGAAGGCGTTCTCGGGCATGAGCGAGCAGGAGACCTGCGACGGGTCGGCGAGAAACACCGCGATGCGCGCGAAGCCCACCGCCGCGACGAGGCCGCCGAGGGCCCACAGCGCTGCGAGCCTGCGGTTCCCCGGGTCGAGCCATCGATCGAGGCTCTCGGGCAGCGGCGCGGCGAGCCGGGGTGCGAGGGCGACGAGCGCGGGCCCCGCGAGCACGCTCAGCGCCGCCAGCGCGGGCACCGGGATCACCCCGAGCAGGCCCCACGCGCGCGCCACGGGGACGCAGAGCGCGAGGACGGCGTAGGGCATCGCGACGGCGGCCCAGAGCGCCGCGACCGCGCGTCGTCCGAGGCCCGGCGGGGGCGCGCCGACGCCCGCGAAGGCCTTCTCTCCCCTCGGTTCTGGGCTCATCACACCGCGAATACCATCGCGCCGCACGGCGCCGCCATGACCGATGTCGTCCACGGCGTGG
>CAISKJ010000779.1 GCA_903885885.1 uncultured delta proteobacterium | reverse complement strand
GCGTGCGTGAGGCTGTCTGTGACCGCGTGAAGGTGGACCGCCGGGGCCGTCCCAATGGCCCGGGTGGTCCACCGGGCCCGCAGCGCGCGTGCGCTCAGGCGGCATCGTTGACGGGGGTCGCAGCACCCCGAAACACGCCGACGCGGTGGCTCGCCCGTGACCGTCAAATTTCGACGAATTCTCTCTGCCGTCTACACCGTGACGTTAGCAGCGCGTGAGGCGCCCTGGCGAGGGCCCTCAGGCGGGGCCGTCGGCGGGCTTCTTCTTCGCGCGGGTCGCGGCCTTCTTCACGGCGCGGGCGCGCGCCTTCGCGGGCGACTCGAAGGCGTTGTACTCCGCACGCCTGGGCAGACCCTCGTAGAGGTACGCTGCGGCGTCGCGCGCGCGCCGCTCGATGCGGGCGATGACGGTCCACACGCGCTGGAGCTGGGCGCGGCGCTCGTCGGCGGCCTTGCGACCGCGCGCGGCCTCGGCGAGCTCCTTGAGCCGCGGGAGGTGCTTCTTGAGCCGCGCGACGGCCGCCCCTTCGCCCTTGGGGAGCGACGCGACCCACGCCCGCTCGTTGGTGTGGTCGGCGATGGCGAGGAGCTTCGCGGAGTCGTCGGCGGCGTCGATCACGTCGTCGGCGTCGCCGGCGGCGATGGCGTTGAGCTCGGCGAGGCGCGCGGTGTCGCCCTTGAAGCGCAGGCGACGGTACGCCACGATGATCTTCGCCTGGTCGGCGCGCGCTTCGGCGCGGCGGGCGACGTCGGCCGCCGAGGGCGCCGCCTCGCCCACGAGCCTGTCGGCGCCCACGGCGAGGCCGAGCGCCTCGGCGATGGCGAGCGCCACGGGAAAGGCCGCTGCCTCGGCGGCTTCGAAGCGCCCGTCGGGGGAGGGGAACCGTGGCCAGCTCGGCAGCATCGCGCGCGATCACCCTGGCGAAGGCCATCAGATGGGTGCGCCGCTCGTCGGCGTTCGATGGGACCTTGCCGACCGCGTCGGGCGCAAGGGCGGCAGCGCGCGCGAAGACCTTCGCGCGAAGCGGATCAGGGGCGGACACGTTGGATTTCACCATAGGACGATGAGCGTAGTTGATGCTGGGGGAGGCCGTGCAAGCACATTCTGGGGCCGCAGCACCGATGACCGATCAGCCCACCACCGCGTCGAGGAGCTGGCCTACGTAGTCGGGGCGGTCTTGAAAATAGACGTGGTGCTGCGCAAACTCGTCGACGCCCGCGGTACCGCGCCAGTTCACGTCTTGATGGCGCGTGTTCGAGATGATGAACGAGTGCAGGCTCACCTGCGGGTCGCCCAGCTTCGCTTCGATCTCCTTGATGCGCTTGTGAAGCTCGATCTTCGCGTCCTTCATCGTCTCGAGGTTGCGAATGCCCTTCGGATCGATGAAGGCGATGTGCTGATGTGAGCCCTGCGTCACCCACAGAATGAAGTCGGGGTAGAAGCCGCCTTCGTCGAAGAAGCCGACGCCCGACACCGCGCGGTTGCGCAGGAGGTACATCCCCCGCGAGTCGAACCACGTCGGGTGCTTCGCGCACCATGCCTTGAGGTCTTCGACGAACTGCCCTTCGCCCTCGTTGAGCGCAACAGGCTTCACCGTGAGGCCGGTGGCCTTGCTGTTGGGCACCCAGAGCAAGGGGCTGAAGAGGTGGCGCCCGAACACGATCGCCTTGAGCCGGTCGCCGGCCTCGCCCTTGAGCGTCTCCCCGATCTTTCGCACTTGGTGGAGCAACGTGTCGTTCTCGACCGAGACCGTCACCTGATCAGGGATCCGCGGATCGCTCGCGAGGGCCTTCAATTCCAGGGGCGGATACCGTCACGTCGGAGCGGCGTAGGTCCGGAGCTCTGGGAGCGGTAGAGTCGGCGTCGTCATGGTCGTGCCCGAGCCCCCT
>CAISKJ010000778.1 GCA_903885885.1 uncultured delta proteobacterium | reverse complement strand
GCGCGACCTCACCACCATGGGCTACACGCCCACGGGCGATGCCAACGGTCGCGGCGCGCAGCAGCCCCTCGCGCCGGGCGAGACGCGCGAGGTGTCGGTGCGCGCCGAGGCCGGGCGATGCACCGCCGTGGCGGCCATCGCGGGGCGCGGCGTGGCGGGCGTGCGGGTGGAGGTCTTCGACGCCCACGGAGACCTCACGGCGCGCGGCGCGCGGCACGGCGCGGCCACGGTGGCGGTGGTGTGCCCCGCGGCGGTCGAGGAGCTGCGCGCGGTCGTGAGCGCGGCCTCGGGCTCGGGCGCCGTGATGGTGCGCACGTTCCAGAACACGGCGCCGCCTGCGTGGGTGGCGGGCGTCGACCGCGTGGCGGTCTCCGAGGCGATGGCCGACGCGTGGGCGCGCGCCGACGGCGGCTGGCGCGCCGAGGGTACGCCCGAGAAGATTCGCATCGGCGCGGGCTCGCGGCGCGTGCGCGCGGTCGAGCGCGCGTCGGGCGAGTGCGTGCGCTGGACGGCCTCCGCCGGGCGCGGGCTGCCGTGGGTGTCGATCGCGCTGCGGGGCGCCAACGGCGACCGCGTGGCGTGGTCGAGCGGCGAGGGCACGGCGGTGGTCACCCGCTGCGGCGGCGCCGCCGAGCGGCTGCAGCTCGAGGTGCGCACCGACCCCGCGGCGGGCCCCGAGGTCGACGCGGTGCTCTCGCGCGCCGTTCGGGCCGAGGCGAGGGGCTCCTCCGATGCGCCGCACTGAGCTCGCAGCGTGCCTGTGCGCCCTCTCGCTGGGGGCGTGCGCGGGCGCGCCGGCGGCGACGTTTCCGACGGTGAGCGTCCCCGACGACGCGGCCCGCTCGGGGTGGGCCGAGGCGCGCATTCACGAGGGCGTGCCGCGGGTGTTTCGCGCGCTCGCCGAGGGTGGCGCGGGGGCCATGCGCGCGATGCGTCTGCGACCCGCCGAGGTGGGCGAGCTGTTCACCGACGCGGGGCGGCAGCGCATCGAGCGCAGCGTGCCGGGGCTCACGCCGTCGCCGCGCGAGCGCCGCTGGCAGCTCTTGTCGTTGCACCGCGGCGACGCGGTGGTGGGCTGGTGCGCGCGCGGCGTTCACGTGGCCGAGCCCGGCGGGGCCGAGGGCTTTCGCGAGCGCACCCTCTACGTCGAGCGGCTGCTCATCGTCGGGGCCGAGGGCGACGGGCGCTGGGGCGCGTGGATCGAGGGGCTGGTGCTCACGGGCAACGGGTGGCGCATGCTCCCGTGGGTGCCCTTCGAAGACACCGTCGAGGCGCCGCGCAGGGAGCACAGCGACCTCGCGCTGTGGGACTGCGACCTCGCCCGCAGGGGCTGGTAGCCGCGCGGTCAGGCCGTCTCGATGGCCTGTTCGATGAGGTCTTCGAGGTGGATGGCGACGGCGCCGACGACCTGCGCGGTCGCCGCAGCCTCGCCCTCCGGCGGGGTCGAAGCGATGGCAGGGCGGCTGCCGTTTTCGCGGCTCAGGAGCGCGAGAACGCGCGCCCGAAGGTCCGTCGCGTCGCGCACGACGTGGCCGCTCCGGCCATCGGTGACCCCCATCGCGAGCGATTTGACCAACGCGCGCGTCTGCGTGGAGACATCGGCGGGGTCGATGCGCGCGAAGGGGACCACGTCGCGAGGGGCGAGCCCCTTTGCGCCGGCGAGATAGCCGAGGAGGTAT
>CAISKJ010000777.1 GCA_903885885.1 uncultured delta proteobacterium | reverse complement strand
CCGCCGAGCCCCTCGCGCTCGCGCCGCAGGCCGCCCCCGCGCCGACGGCTGCGACGCCCGCCCCCGACCCGCGCTGCGCCCCCGTGCGACGCGCCAATGAGATCGTGCGCCAGCGCGCCAACCGCGCGGCGCTGCCGACCCTCAACGACATGCCCGTGACCCTCGCGCAGGGCAACCCCGACGAGTGCGTCGCCACCGACCGCGGGGTGTGGTCGGTGCAGCTCCGCGGGCACCACGTCGCGCGCACCCCCGACGACGTGACCCTCGAGGCGAGCGCGGACCTCGTGTGGCGCCCCGCGGCGGGCGTCGCGCCGGCGCCGCTCCGTCCGCCCTTCGCGCTCTCGGCCACCGCGTACACGCAGGCGTGGGCGAGCCTCGCGGCCACGAGCGACTACGACGGCGACGGCGTGCCCGAGGCGGTGGTGCGCCGCAGCGTGTGGGAGCACGAGAGCGCGGGCAGCGAGCGCCTCGCGGTGTACACCGCGCGCGACGGCCGCGTGCAGCCCTACGCCCCCGCGGCGGCCTACGGCGAGGCGCGCGAGACCGTCGACGCCGACCGCGACGGGCGCGTCGACCTGGTGCTCCCGTCGCCGTGGACGGTCACCGACGCGTGCGGCCTCGACGGCATCGAGCACAGCGGCCCCGCGCTCCTCGCGCACGCGCTCCCCGACGGCACCTTCTCGACCACCGACGCGGTGGCCCGCGCGTGGGCCCTCGCCGGGTGCCGCCGCGGGTCCAACGAAGACGCCCGGCAGGTCGATGTGATCGACGTGGCGTGCGCGCGCATCCGAGGAATGAGCGCGGAAGACACCGTGGCCGCCCTGCAGGCGCGCTGGCCCGCGGCGCCGCTGTGCCTCACGCCGGAGACCACCCAGGGCCTGTGCCTCTCGTTTCCGAGCCTCGCCGCGACGGCGCTCGTCGATCCGCCCTTCGCGCCCGTGCGCGAGGGCGACGTCGCCCCGCTGCCCTGAGCGCCCGCGCGCAGCGCGCGGACGATTGGCTGAAACGCTGCGGCGCGCGCGGGCCATCCAACGGGAGCATGAGAACCGCCCCCTCGCTCGCCCGCTGCGCCGTCGCGCTCGCCGCCTCCCTCGCGTCTCAATTCGCCGTCGCACAAGGCGCGCCCGAGCCCGTCCTCGGCCTGCGCGCGAGCGCCGAGCTCGGCTTCGTGGGCGTCGCCAGCCACGCCATCACCCTCGGCCGCGACGGCTCGCGCGTCGACTACCGCAACGACGGCGCGCAAGACACGCTCTTCCCCTACGCGCGCCTCTCGCTCGACCTCGACGTCAACCGCCGCAACATCATCACGCTGGTGTACCAGCCCCTCGACCTCGAGACGCGCGACTCGCTCTCGCGCGACCTGCGCATCGACGGGGCCACCTTTCGCGCCGGCACGCCCGTCAATTTTCGCTACAGCTTCCCCTACTATCGCGCCGGCTGGGCCTACAACGTGCTCTCCGGCGTGGGGCGCGAGCTGGCCTTCGGCGTCTCCCTGCAGATTCGCAACGCGACCATCGATTTCGCCACCGCCGACGGCACCCTCCTGCGCGCGCGGAGCGACATCGGCCCGGTGCCCCTCGTGCGCGCCCGCGGGCGCTTCGCCTTCGCCGGCAGCGGCTTCGTCGCCTTCGACGTCGACGGCTTCTACGCCCCCATCTCGGTGCTCAACGGCAGCGACAATGAGGTCGTGGGCGCGATCCTCGACGCGAGCGTGCGCGTCGGCTGGCGCCCGCGCCCCCACGTCGACCTCTTCGTGAGCGCCCGCTACATCGGCGGCGGCGCCACCGGCCAGGGCGACCCCACCCCCACGAGCGACGGCTACCAGAGCAACTGGCTGCATTTCTTTGCACTCTCGGTGGGCGCCACGCTCGACTCGCGCCCCGTGCGCTGAGGGCGCACCGCTGCAACCTGTGGCGAATACATGTTCGTTGACGCCCGCGCGCAGCCGGTGTGAAGGTATCGAACATGGTCGCTACGAGGCGCTGGCTCGCATTTGCCTTCACGATCGTCGGCGCGGGCTGCGTAGGCGAGGTGTCGTCGCCCGACCAGGCGCCGCCGATCGCCGACGTTCCCGCCGTGCCCGACGCGCCCGCGGCGCCCGATGCGCCCGCCGTCGACGGGGCCGCGGTCGATGCGCCCGCGGTCGATGCGGCCGTCGCCGACGCGCCCGTCACGCCGCCGGGGCCGCCCGACCCGGGCCGCGTCACGCTGCACCGGCTCAACCGCGTTGAGTACAACAACACGGTGCGCGATCTCCTCGGGACGACGCGCAGGCCCGCCGACGACTTTCCCGCCGACGATCGGGGCTACGGCTTCGACAACATCGCCGACCTGCTCACCATGTCGCCCGTGCAGCTCGAGCTGTACCAGGGCGCCGCCGAGGCGCTGGTGAACGAGGCGCTGCGCAACCCCATCGTGCCGTCGGTGCGGCGGCAGTTCGAAGCCGAGTCGCTGCGGGGCTCCGTCGGCGCCGCCACCGCCACGGGGTGGAACCTCTGGTCCAACGGCGAGCTCCCCGCCACGCTCACGCCCACGGCGCCGGGCCGGTACCACATCACGGTGCGCGCGTGGCAGTCACGCGGCGGCCCCGACGACGCCCGCATGAACATCACCGTCAACGGGCGCGTGGTCATGGGCTTCACGGTGTCGAACCTCGCCGCGGCGCCCGCCGAGTTCGCCGCCGATGTCACGCTCGGCACCACGGCGCCCGCCGTCGTCGCGGCCGAGTTCACCAACGACTTCTACGACGCCGCCATGATGCAGGATCGCAACCTGTACGTGGACTGGATCCGCGTCGAGGGCCCCATCGACGCCAACGGCCCGCCGAACCCCGCGCGCGACCGCATCCTCACCTGCGACCCGAGCGCCGCCGCGGGCGAGGAGGCCTGCGCGCGCACCGTGATCCGCGCCTTCGCGCGCCGCGCGTGGCGGCGGCCCGTCACCGACGAGGAGGTCACGCGCCTCGCGGCCTTTCTCACCGTGGCGCGCGCGCAGGGCGAGGGCTTCGAAGCGGGCGTGCGCCTCGCCCTCCAGGCCGTGCTCCTGTCGCCGCACTTCTTGTTCCGCGTCGAGCTCGACGCCGACCCCACGTCGGCGGTCGCGCACCCGCTCAACGACCACGAGCTCGCGGCGCGCCTGTCGTACTTTCTCTGGAGCTCGATGCCCGACGCGGCGCTCTTCGCGCTCGCCGACGCGGGCACCCTGCGCGAGCCCGCCACGCTGCGCGCGCAGGTCGAGCGAATGCTCGCCGACCCGAAGGCGCGCAGCCTCACCGAGAACTTCGCCGGCCAGTGGCTCTACACCCGCTCGCTGGCCGAGCACGACGCCGACCCGGGGCGCTTCCCCGCGTACACGCCCGCGCTGCGCGCGTCGTTCAAGGCCGAGACCGAGGCGTACTTCGACGCCTTTCTCCGCACCGACCTCGCGATGAGCGAGTTTCTCACCGCGCGCTTCACCTTCGTCGACGACGCCCTCGCGGCCTACTACGGGCTCACGGCCCCCGCGGGCACCGGGCTGCGCCGCGTCGAGCTCGCGGGCAACCGCCGCGCGGGGCTCCTCACGCAGGGGTCGCTGCTCACGGTCAACAGTCACCCCGACCGCACGTCGCCGGTGCGCCGCGGGCAGTGGGTGCTCAACCAGCTCATGTGCGAGCCGCCGCCGCCGCCGCCCCCCGACGTGATGGGCCTCCCCCCCGAGGCGGTGCCCAGCGGGTCGCTGCGCCAGCGCTTCGAAGCGCACCGCGCCAACCCCCGCTGCGCGAGCTGCCACGCCCTCATGGATCCCCTCGGCTTCGCCTTCGAACACTTCGACGCCGTGGGCGCGTGGAGGGAGCGCGACGAGGGCTTCGCCATCGACACCACGGGCACGCTCCCGGGCACCATGACCGCCTTCGACGGCGCCACCGACCTCGCGACGCACCTCGCGCAAGACCCGCGCTTCCCGCGCTGCGTGACGCGGCAGTGGTTCACCTACGCCCTCGGCCGCGGCCCCGAGCCCTACGACGACCCCAGCATCGAAGCGCTCTCGCACGCGTGGAGCGCGGCGGGCATGCGCCTGCGCGACCTCGTGCTGCGCATTGCGACGAGCGAGTCTTTCACCCAGCGCCGCGGCGAGCCCGTGGGAGGCATGCGATGACCACCAAGCTCACACGCCGCGCCCTCTTCGGCGCCGCGGGGGTCGCCCTGTCGATCCCCGTTCTCGAGAGTCTCGCGCCCCGCCGCGCGGCCGTGGCGGGCGTGCCCCTCCTGCCCCGTCGGCTCATCGTGTGGTACGTGCCCAACGGCATCAACGGCTCGACGCCCAACGCGTTTCGACCCGTGGCCGCGGGGAGCGACTACGCCCTCACGCCGATGCTCGCGCCCCTCGCGTCGCTGCGCGCCGAGGTGCAGGTGCTCACGGGCCTCGCCAACCGCCCCGCGCAGGCGAGCTACATGGGCTCCAACGACGGCGCGGGCGACCACGCGCGCGGCACGGGGTCGTTCCTCACCAACGCGCGCATCACGAAGACCGAGGGCGCCGGCGTGCGCAACGGCGTGTCCTTCGACCAGGTGGCCGCCGCGGCCATCGGCGGCTCCACGCGCCTCCCGTCGCTGCAGCTCGGCATCGACGGCGGATCGTCCACGGGCGGCTGCGACTCGGGCTACTCGTGCGCGTACGCCCGCAACATCTCGTGGGCCGACGCCACCACCCCAGTGCCCAAGCTCACCAACCCCGCGGTGGTCTTCGACCGCCTCTTCGCGGGCGGCGAGTCGGCGTCGCTGCGCGCGCGCAGGCAGGCGTACCAGACGAGCGTGCTCGACTACATTCGCGGCGACGCCGCGCGCCTGCAGCCCATGCTCGGGGCCACCGACCGGCAGAAGCTCGACGAGTACCTCACCGCCGTGCGCGAGCTCGAGCGGCGCATCATGGCGGCCGACGCGCCCATGACGTGCACGCTCCCGCCGCGGCCCGTCGAGGGCCTCGCGTACACCGAGCTCGTCGCGGTGATGAACAACCTCATGGCCCTCGCGCTGCGCTGCGACGCCACGCGGGTGATCACCTTCATGCTCGGCAACGCGGGCAGCGGGCGCGACTACTCGTTCATCGGCGCGGCCGGCGCGCACCACGAGATCAGCCATCACATGTCGGACCCCGACAAGCTCGCCAGGCTGCAGACCATCGGCACCTGGGAGGTGCAGCAGTTCGCGGGCCTCCTGCGCCTCCTCGACGGCATGCGCGAGCCCGACGGCACCTCGCTCCTCGACAACTCGGCGGTGCTCTTCTCGAGCGAGATCGCCGACGGCAACGGGCACCTGCACTACGGCCTCCCGGTGGTGCTCGCGGGCCGCTGCGGCGGCGCCCTCTCGCCCGGTCGCCACGTGGTGTACGCCGAGGAGCGCCCCATCGCGAACCTCTACCTCGCGCTCCTCAACGCCCTCGGCGCGTCGGCCACCTCCTTCGGCCTCGAGGGCACCCGCGTGCTCGAGAACCTCGGCGCGGTGAGCACCGCGTGAGCCTCCGCCTCTGCGGTCTCTTCGCGTGCGCCGCGCTCGTCTCGGCGTGCCCCGGGAGCATCGACGACCCCGCGCGCTTCCGCGACGCGACGGCGGGCCTCGACGCGACGGCGGTCGACGCCATCACCACCGACGCCGTCGCCGTCGACGCGGGCTCCGCATGCGTCGATTACGTCGAGCGCACCCTCCTGCCGACGACCTGCGCCACGGCCTACTGCCACGGCGCCGCGAAGTCCGCGGGCGGCCTCGACCTCGCGTCTCCGGGCCTCGCGCGGCGCCTCGTGGGCGTGCGCGGGTCGATGGGCTGCCGCGGCGTCGCGCTCGTCGATCCGTCGCGCCCCGAGGCGAGCCTCATGGTGGCCAAGCTGCGGCTTACACCCGGCTGCGGCGCGCGCATGCCCCTCGCGGGAACGCCGCTCACGGCCGCGCAGATCGAGTGCGTGCGCGCGTGGGCCGAGGGGCTCGCGGGCTCGCTCGCCGCCGACGCCGGGGTCGACCGATGAGCCGCATTGCCCTCGCGCTGGCCCTCTCGCTCGCGGCCTCGCCGGCGCTCGCCGAGGGGGCGCCCGTGGCTCGACGCCGAGCTCGGCGCGCAGCTCCTGGGGCGTCACCTCAGCTACCACGAAGACCTCTTCGCGCGGCTGAACACCTACGACCTCACGGCGGCGCCCGGCGTGTACGGCCGCGCGACCTTCTACCCGGGCGCGCTCACCGCGAACCCCATCGCGGGCATGGTGGGGCTCACGCTCGGCGGCGATGTGACGCTCGCGCCCGACTCGCGCGACGCGCGCGGCGCCGCGGTGCCGGTGCGCGCGTGGGGCTACACCGTGGGGCTGCGCGTGCGGCTCCCGGGGGCCCTGCCCGACGTGGGCCTCGACGTGGCCTACGTGGCCCAGCGCTTCACCCTCGGCCGCACGACGCCGACGCTCGACGCGGGAGTGCCCGGCGTGGCGGCGCAGAGCCTCCGCGTCGGGGCGAGCGGGCGCTTCCCGTTCAACGATCGCGTGGCGATCACGGGGCGCGCGGCGTGGCTCGCGGTGCTCGACGCGGGCACGGCGCAGGGGCTGTACTTTCCCCGGCAGACGAGCAACGCCGTCGAGGTCGCCGCGGGCGTGGCGGTGGGCCTCGGGGGCGGCCTCGAGGCGCGCGTCGGGGTTGAGTACCGACGGTACTTCACCGCGGCCAACCCCGAGCCCGGCGACCCCTACATCGTGGGCGGCGCGCTCGATCAGTACGTGACGGGCACGCTGGGCGTGGCGCTGCGGCGCTGAGCAGGCGGCCGACACGGCCCGCCGCGATGCGGCGGAGGTACCCCAAGCGCTCACTTGTCGCACAGTCTGTGCGGCGTGCCTACCTCGGTTTTCGTAGGGCTACAGCAAAACACCGTATTTGAAAGGGGACGATCGCGGTACCGTCGAGCTCGGAAGGAAACGAAGAGACATGCGTGTCTTCAGAACCTCATGGGCTGCGATGTGCTTTGCGCTGCTGGCGCTGGCAGGGTGCGACGGGCGCAGCGTGGTGGGTGGCGTCGCGCCGCGCGACGCGATGGTGGGCGACGCGATCGAGAAGCCCGACGGCGGGACCTCGTGCCCGTCGCCGCTCGTGGCGTGCGACGGGCGCTGCGTCGACCCGCGCAACGACCCTGCGAACTGCGGCGCGTGCAGGCGCGCGTGCGGGGCGGGCAACACCTGTCAGAACGGCGCGTGCGCGCCCGACTGTACGATGGGCGAGACGCTCTGCATGAGCGAGGGCGACGGCGGGGCCTCGCCGCGCTGCGTGCCCCTGCAGACCGACCGCGAGAACTGCGGCGCCTGCGGCCGCGCGTGCGGTCGAGACATGGTGTGCGCGGGCGGCACGTGCTCGTTCATGTGCACGGGCACCACGACCGAGTGCACGGGCTCCGCGGCGATGGACGGCGGCGCCACGCGCTACTGCGCCGACCTGCAGGCCGACCGCGCCAACTGCGGCGCGTGCGGAAACACCTGCCAGGAGGGCTACGCGTGTCAGTCGGGCGTGTGCCACATCCGGTGCCCCGAGCTCGCCGTGGCGTGCCCCGCGCCCGCCCGCGACGCGGGCCCCATGGGCGGCGGCGAGGTGTGCGCCGACACCACCAACGACGTGCGCAACTGCGGCGCGTGCGGCCGCGCGTGCCCCTTCGGCCAGTTTTGCTTCCGCGGCATGTGCCAGACGATGTGCGGCGCGGGCTTCGACGACTGCATGGGCGTGTGCCGCGACCTGCAGAGCGACCGGGTCGCGTGCGGCGCGTGCGGAAACGTCTGCGGCTCCGGCGAGGTGTGCACCGCGGGCCGCTGCGTCGTGTCGTGCGGCGGCGGGCTCATGAGCTGCGACGGCGTGTGCCGCGACCTCGCCACCGACCTCGCCAACTGCGGCGCCTGCGGCGTGCGCTGCGCCCCGGGCCAGGTGTGCTCCATGGGCACCTGCCAGGTGACCTGCGGCGCGAGCACCACCAACTGCACCGGCGTGTGCCGCGACCTCGCCACCGACCTCGCCAACTGCGGCGCCTGCGG
>CAISKJ010000776.1 GCA_903885885.1 uncultured delta proteobacterium | reverse complement strand
TGAAGGTGATTCTCTTCGGCGCGACCGGCATGATCGGACAGGGCGTGCTTCGGCAGTGCCTCGCCGACCCGACCGTGGAGCGCGTGCTGAAGACGACGCTCTACCGCGTGCTCTACGCGGTGTTCGGTGCGCTCTTTCCGCTGTGGAAGGCGCTGTTTCCGAGGCACGTGCTCACGACGACGGAGCTGGGCCGCGCGATGATCGTCATCGCGCGCGATGGTGCGGTGAAGCGTGTGCGCGAGGCCCCCGACCTCGTGGCCGTCGGACGCGTTGCGTGACGGCTACTGCGGCAGCCCGCACCGCAGCCACGTGAGAATCGCATCGCGCTCCTCGGCGGGGAACTCCACCCCCGCGTCGGCCGGCGGCATGGTGCAGCGCAGGAGTTCGTCGCGCACCTCTCGTTGCCAGTCGGAGATGTGGCCGTAGGTGTCGAGCGGCCACGGCCCCTCGGTGGTGCCGTCGTGGCAGGTGACGCAGCGCCGTCGAAAGATGGGCACCAGGTCGGCGTAGCGCGGCGACGCGTCGGGGCACGCCGTCGGCGCGTCGACCCTGCAAGCGGTCGCTGCGTCGGCACTCACGTTGGCCATCGCGTCGACAGCAGCGTCGGCGCTCACATCGAGGGTCGCATCGGCGGTCGCGTCGGGCGTCACGTCGGCGCTCGGTTCAGGCGCAGCGTCGCCAGGTGGCGCGCTGCCCGGACCGTCGCAGCCCCCAACGAGAACGATGAGCGCCCACGCTCCGAGGCTGCCCGACGATCTAGCGCGCATGCGCGATGGAGTACCGCGAACGCGCGCGGGGCACGAGGGCTGCGCGGCGATGCGACATCGTGACGCATTCTGCGCGCGCGCCGATGCGACTAGGTTTCGAGGCTCGCGCGGCACCTCACGTCGCCGCGCAACGGAGAGCCAATGCGGGCAAGCGTTTCGATGATCTTTGGGGCTGCGGCTGCGATGTTCGCCTCGGTGGCCGATGCCCACGTGTCGATCGTGTCGGGGTCTGCCGTCGCGAACACGACGCAGGTGGTGACCTTCGGCGTCGGCCACGGATGCAGCGGGGCTGACACCTACAGCGTGCAGATCGAGATCCCCTCGACGGTGACCTCGATTCGGCCCATGGCGAGCGATTTCGGTCGCGCCGCGGTGCAGACCAACGCGGCGGGCGCGGTCACGTCGGTCACGTGGCAGAAGAGCGACGCCGACGCTCTCCCCGGCGACACGGGCTACTACGAGCTGCGCGTGCGGCTCAGGCCCCCGAACGCGCCCTTCACCACGGTGTACTTTCGCGCGCACCAGACGTGCCGCTCGGCCACGGGCGCGCTCACCACGGTCGACTGGGTGGGCCTCCCGACCGACACGGCGCCCGACGGCGGCACGGCCCCCGAGCCCGCCGCGGCGCTCAACCTCGTGCCCGCGCGCCTCCCCGGCTGGAACCAGTACACGGTGACGTCGGCGATTGCGAACCTCGCCACGTTCTTCAGCGACGCGCTCATCGTGTGGCGCAGCACGGCGGCCTACAGCGTCAACCCGAACACCCGCACGCTCATCACGTCGACTCCGGGGGTCACCGCGCTCACGGCGCTGAGCCCCTCCGACTCGATCTGGGTGAGGTACTAGGCACGAGGAGCTCACGATGCGCCGATGGCTCTTCGCTCTCGTGTTCTGTTCGGTCGCAGCCTGCAGCGACTCGACGCCGCCCGCGACGCCCGCCGACTCCAGCGTGGCCGATCGTGACGTCGTCGACACCGGCGTCGGGGATGTCACCCCGCTCGACGTTGCACCGACCGACGTCGCCACACCCGATGGCGCCACGCCCGACGCCGCGACGGATGACGCGACCGTCTCCGACGCCGCGGGCGACGTCGCGACCACCGACGTTCCTGCCGATGGCGGCCGTCGCGTGGCGTGCATCGATCAACCTACCGAGCTTCTGCGGCCGCCTGCGGGCGTTCTGCCCTGCGAGCTCGTGCCGCCCGGGCTCTGACCCGCTCCTTCGCTCGAGACGCTACGACCGCGGTACACGTCGACCCCCACGACCCGCGTCATGGGCGTCATCGAGAACACCGATGGTGACGAGTAGGGCGCGTAGGCCTGCAGCACGCCGTCTTCGAGGAGCGTGACGCGCCACGAGCGGTGCGAGTTGGCGCCGCGCATCCCGATGTCGTCGGTCCATGAATGATCCTGCGCGGGCCGATAGCGCACCCGCGCGGCGCCCTTCAATGGCCACCTGGCGATCGCGGCGCGCGCGAAAACGCTTCGCGACCCCGCGCGGCCGCTGGCAGACTCGCGCGCGTCCGCCGTACGCCCTTGAACACATCGAAGCCCCACGCCGCGACGCCCCTGCGCCGCGCGCACGACGCCGCGCTCGCGCTCACCTTCGTGGGCATGGCCGCCTACGAGTTCGTCGAGCTGCGCTTCCTCGAGGCGCCTCGCGGCGCGATGGCGCCCTTCGCCGTCGTGGTGCACGCGCTCCAGGTGGCCGTGGTGCTCGCCGCCGCGTACACGGTGCTGCGCGCGTGGCGCGAGAAGACCGCGCACGAGGAGTCGCTCGCGCGCATGGTCGAGAAGGTGGTCTTCGCACAAGAAGAGGAGCGCCGTCGCATCGCCTACGACCTCCACGACGGCGTGGCACCGCTCATCGTGAGCGCGAGGCAGCATGTCGAGACGAGCCGCGACGTGTCGGGCGCCGACCCGGCCCGCGCCGCCGCGGAGCTCACGCGCGGCGTCGAGCGGCTCGGCCAGGCCATCGTCGAGATGCGCCACGTGCTGCGCGCGCTACGGCCGTCGACGATCGACGCCGACGGCCTCGCGGCGGCCGTGCGGCGCAGCCTCGACGAGGCCGCCCGCGACGCCGGTTGGACGGTGCGCTTCGCGGATTCCCTCGGCGACGAGGCCCTCCCCGCGGCCGTCGAGACCGCGGCGTTTCGCATCGTGCAGGAGGCCATCACCAACGCCGCGCGGCACGCTCGCGCAACGAGCCTCGAGGTCGAGCTCGCGCGCGAGGCCGGGTCGGTCCGCGTCGTGGTGCGCGACCGCGGCGTCGGCTTCGCGGTCTCCGCCGTGACGTCGCGCGGCCTCGGCCTCGCCAGCATGCAGGAGCGCGCGCGCCTCCTCGGCGGGGCGTGCGTCGTCGAGGGCGACCCCGCGACGGGCACCACCATCACGGCGCACCTCCCGCTGCGCGCGGGCGTGGCGCCGTGACGGGCCGCGCTCCGATGCGCGCGCTGCTGGTCGACGATCACCCCGTGGTGCGCGAGGGGCTCCGCAGCATGCTCACCTGCGACGAGGTCACGGTGGTGGCCGAGGCCGGCACCGGCGGCGACGCGCTGCGCCTCGCGGCCGAGGCGAAGCCCGACGTGGTGCTCCTCGACATGCAGCTCCCCGACATGGAGGGCCTCGCCGTACTCCGGGGACTCAAGCGCTCGGAGGGCGGCGCGGCGGTGCTCGTGCTGAGCATGCACGACGACCCCGCCCTCGTGCGCAGGGCGCTCGATGGGGGCGCGTCGGGCTACCTGCTCAAGGGCGTTACGCGCCGCGACCTGCTCGATGCGATGCGCGCGGCCTGCGACGGCGCCACGGTGCTCGACCCCGCGCTCGCCCCGCTCGCGCGCGCGACACCCGTCGCCGACCCGCTCACGGCCGTCGAGCGCCAGGTGCTGGGGCTCATGGCCGACGGGCTCACCAACCGCGAGATCGCCGACCGCATGCGCTGGAGCGTGGCGTCGGCCAAGAAGTCCGTGCAGCGCGTGCTCGAGAAGCTCTCGGCCACCGACCGCACGCAGGCCGTCGCGAGCGCGCTGCGCCTCGGGCTCCTTCGGTAGGCGCCGGGGCAAAAGGTAGCCAGCTGGCCCTCGACGCGCGCGTCGTCGAGGGGCTACGTGGGGCCCTCGATGCGACGCCTCCACCGCCTGCCCGCTGTCCTCGCGCTCACCGTCGCCACCGCGCTCCCGGGCCCGGCCCTCGCCGACGACGAGGCCGACGCCGCGACGGTGCGCGCGCGTGCGGCCACTTCGGCAGAGACGGTGATCGGCCACGCCGAGATGGAGCGCACCGGCGGCGTGACCCTCGCCGACGCGCTGCGCCCGCAGGCCGACGTCGACATGCCCAGCGGCGGGGCAGGGGGCTCGGACGGGCGCCTGAGCCTCCGCGGGGCCGCCCCCGAAGAGACGCTCCTCGTCATCGACGGGCTGCGCCTGAGCCCGCGCTCGAGCGCCGCGGTGGTCGCGGGCATCGACCCCAACCTCATGCCCCTTTCGCTCCTCGAGCGCGTGGTGATCCTGCGCGGGCCCACGTCGGCCCTGTGGGGCGCCAACGCGGTCGCCGGTGTGATCGAGCTCACCACGCGCGAGCCCACGGCGCCGCGCACCCTCACAGGCACGCTCCAGTACGGCGCGTACCTCTCGCCCGACGACGACGACGCGCCCGCTCCGCCGCCCACCGACGACGACGACGAAGCATTCGAGGGCGGCGTGCAGCCCTTCTTCGGCGCGCGCGGACAGGTCATGGCCGCGGCGCGCGAGGGGGAGCGCTACGTCGTGGCGGGCCTCACGGGGAGCTACACGCGCGGCTGGGCGCCCAACACGCAGGCCCACCTGCTCGACGCCACGGTGAAGGTCGGGCGCACCTACCCCCGCGGGGGAACGGGCTACGTGTGGATGCGCGCGTTCGACTCGTACTCGGGGGCTCCCGGGTGGGGCTCGCTCCTCGCGAGCGACGCCTTCGACGCCGACGACCGCCAGGCGCGGCAGGGGGTTCAGCTCGTCGGGGTGATCCGTCACACGGTGGGTACGCGCATGACGCTCGAGGCGAGCACCTCGCTGAGCCTCGCGCGCACGACGCTCTTCAACCCCGACGCCGACCTCACCTCGGGCACCTCGGCCACCGAGTCGCGCCAGAACGGCTCGGAGCTTCAGGGCCGCGTCGCGTGGACGCGCGAGGCCGCGGGCGCCGTCGGGGCCTTCACCGTAGGCGTCGACTTCGGCCGCGAGGCCCTCACCGCGGAGAACTACGGCGCCATCGCCTCGACCCGCGGCGGCGTCTTCGTGCGCGACCGGCGCGCCTTCGGTCCCGTTACCCTCGACCTCGCGCTGCGCCTCGACGGCGACTCGCTCTACGGCGCCTTCGTGTCACCGCGCGTGGCCCTGCGCGGCGCCACGCGCGACGAGCTCGTGCGCGCCGAGGTGTCCTTCGGCCGCGGCTATCGGCCGCCCACCTTCGGCGAGCGCGCGTGGCCCGTGTTCACCTACGCCACGCCCACGAACGGCGCGGTGGGCGAGCGGGGCAACCGCAACCTCGCGCCCGAGACCGCGTGGGGCGTCGACGGCTCCGTCGCGCTCGGCGGAGGCGCGCGGCGCTGGCAGCTGTCGGCGCGCGGATTCGGCTTGTACACCGACGGATTGGTGCGCTGGGCCCTCGACGGCGAGGGCTACTGGACGCCCACCAACGTCGACCACGCGTGGGCCGCGGGCGCGGCGGTCGACGCCTCGGTGCGCGTGCTCCCGCGCCTCACCGTCGTGGCGAGCGGCTTCTGGCAGAGCACGCGCGACGCGAGCGGCGATGAGGTCCAGGGGCGGCTCCGCGCGAAGGCCACGGCGCGGGTGGTCTGGTATGCGCGCGAGGGGCTGCGCGCGTGGGCCGAGGCGCTGTGGTTCGACCGGTCGGGCGTCGACGGTCGCGGCGAGCCGTGGCAGGGCGTGTTCGTGAACGCGCGCGTGGGATGGCAGTTTCACGCGGGGGTGGGCGCCTTCGTGCTCGGCGAGAACCTCCTCGGCACGCGCTTCGAGTCCGTGCGCGGGCTCACCACGCCGGGGCGCGTCGTGTGGGCCGGCCTCTCGATCGACGTCGACGAAGACTGACCCACCGACGTGACGGATGCGCGCCTCGGCGGATCGCTGCGGTTTCCGCGCAACGCGCCATGGCGCTATCGTCGCGCCCGTGTCCGAACCGTCGATCACCGCCAACAACGACGCGCCACGGCGCGCGCCCGCCGCCCTTGCGCGCGACGCGCTCGGGCTGGGGCTGCGCATTGCGCACTACGGGTACCTCTTTGAACACTGGCCCGCGGTCGGGTACTTCGAGGTCATCAGCGAGAACTTCATGGGCCCCGCGCTCCCGCCGCGGCAGCGCCTCGACGCGGTGCGCGCGCGCTACCCCGTGGTGCTGCATGGCGTAGGGCTCAACCTGCTCGGGCCCGACCCCCTCGACGAGGCCTACCTCGACGCGCTCTGCCGCCTCGCAGACCACGTCGACGCGCCCTTCGTCACCGACCACCTCTGTTGGACGGGCGCGCGCGGCCTCTCGCACCACGACCTCTTGCCCGCCCCCTACGTGCCCGAGCTCGTCGAGCTCGCGGCGGAGCGCGCGGCACACGTGCAACGGCGCCTCGGGCGCCCCTTCGGCCTCGAGAACCTCTCGAGCTACGTCGAGTTTCGCCGCTCGACGATGACCGAGTGGGAGTTCTACACGTCCGTCGTTCGCACGGCGGGGTGCAGCTTCATGCTCGACGTGAACAACATCTACGTCTCGAGTCAGAACCACGGCTTCGACCCGCTGGACTACCTCCGCGCGATCGACTTCTCGCGCGTGCTGCAGGTGCACATCGCGGGGCACACGCGCGAGCCCGACGGCACCCTCGTCGACACGCACGACCACCCCGTGGTCGACGCCGTGTGGGCCCTCTACGCCGCCGCGTGGCGCATGGGGGGCCCCTTCCCGACCCTGCTCGAGTGGGACGAGCGCATCCCCCCGATGCCCGACGCGCTCGCCGAGCTGGCGAAGGCCCGCGCGGTGCGCCCGTGAGCACGCGGAGCGCCCCCGACTGGCTCGCCGCGCTCCAGGCGCGCTTCGGCGCGGTGCTTCGCACGCCGCTCGATCGCAGCGCGGGCTCGCTGCGCGCGGACGTCTCCGCGTACGACCGCGACGCGCTCGACGACGCGCTCGACGGCCCCCGCAGGCCCGCCGCGGAGCGCCTCGCGGTGTACAACCGCCAGTACTGGTTTCGCCTCTTCGGCGTGATGCAGACGGCGTTTCCGCTCACCGCGCGCCTGCTGGGCCACTGGCAGTTCAACCACTACGCGGCGCGCTTTCTCCTCGCGCAGCCGCCGCACGCCTGGGATCTCGACCGCGCCCCCGACGGCTTCGAACAACACCTCGACGGGGCGCTCGACGCGGGAGCGATGAGCGACGCGCTGCGCGAGGCGTCACGCATCGACGCCGCGTGGCGGAGGCTCTTTCGCGCGCCCGCGACCGCTCCCTTGCGCCCTACGGCCGACGACGCCGCGCGCCTCCTCGACGCGCGCCTCGTGCCCTCGCCCGCGGTGGCCGTGGTCGTCGAGCGGTGGCCGCTGCTCGAGCTCAAGGCCACGCTGGCGAACGCGCGGGGCGAGTCCGCGGTCGCCCTGCCGCCACGCCTCGCCGACGCGCGCTGGTGGGCGCTGGCGCGCGAGCCCGGCGGCGTTCGTCACGTGGCGCTCGAGGCGCGCGAAGGCGAGCTCCTCACGCTGCTCGGGCGACACACGGTGCGCGACGCGCTCGCGCGCCTCGAGGCGACGTGCTCCGACGCGGAGCGCGCGGCGCTGCCGGCGAACGCGCAGCGATGGCTCGCGCGGGGCATCGAGCGGGGCGTATGGTGCGGGCTCACGACGGAGCCCGACACCGGCGACGATCAGGGGATCACGCAGCTGTAGCCGGTGCAGGTGTTGAGGCCCGCGCAGGTGTGCTCGGTGAAGGTGTTCGAGTCGGAGTCGTAGGAGAAGCCCCCGCAGCTGTTGGCGCCGCCGCAGTGCGGGTGCACCTCGACGAAGCCGCCGACGCGGTCGCACATCGCGGTGAAGGTCACGAGCGTCATGCCCGTCGCGGCGTCCGACGAGGTGACGAAGCGCACGTCGGCGTAGTCGCACGGAACGTCGCGCACATCGGCGGAGGCATCGACGACCGCAGCGTCGACGTTGGAGCCCGCGTCGCTGGACGGCGCCGCGTCACTCGTCGCGCTGACGTCGCTCGTCGCGCTGGCGTCGGTGGTCGGTGCGACGTCGGTCGCTGCGACGTCGGTCGCTGCACTCGTGTCGGCGGTCGGTGCCGCGTCGCTCGGCGCGCTCGCGTCGGTGGGGGCGGTGACGTCGGCGGGGCCCGTGACGTCGCTCGGCGCGCTCGCGTCGGTGGGCGCGCTCGCATCGGGGGACGTGCTCGCGTTCGTGGGGGGAGGCTCGTTGCTCGGCGTGCACGAGGTCGCGAGGCAGAGCAAACCGCTGAGCGCGGCGGTCAAGAGCGTGCTGCTCGCGATGGGCGTGCGCGCGCGAAGTGCGTCGTCGGTGTGGATCATCGTCGCGGTGAAGATACACAGGTTGGCGGAGGTGGGGCTAGCCGTCGCCGGCGCGTTGCCAGCGCCCTGAGAGGGGGGCGCCGCGCCGATCGCGACGGGCTTGCGCCGCGCGCAGAGGCACGAGCCCGCGCAACCACGTGATGCGCATCGGCGCCGCGTCATCTCGTCGCAGGGTAGAGCGGGTGACACGATTCCGCAGGTCGTGTTACTGCATCGGTTGAAGCCATCCATGAAGTTCAAGAGGGTCATCGGTCGTGAGCGAGGCGCCGCGCTCACGGTCGCGCTCGCGCTGGCTTGTGCTCACTGCGGCGACGGCGGCGACACGACGGGGCGCGTGCGCGTCACCTTTCCCGTGGCGGTGCGAGGCATCAACGCCGAGTCTGACAACGCGCTCGGGTGGCACGTCTCGGTCGAGCGGGCCTTCGTCGCGATGGGGCCCGTGCGCTGGTACGAGGGCCCGCCCATCTTCGGGCTCAACGTCTTCGAGCGGCTCGTGGGCGTGCGCCTCGCGTACGCGCACCCGGGCCACTACGTGCCCGGCGAGGCGCTCGCCGACATCACCGCGCAGCGCGTGATCGACCTCATGGCGCCGACGCCGACGCCCCTCGATGTCGCCACGGGCGTGTCGGGCGAGGCGCTCTCGGCCCGCGTCGAGCTGCACCCGCCGGGGGCCGACCTCG
>CAISKJ010000775.1 GCA_903885885.1 uncultured delta proteobacterium | reverse complement strand
GGACGTCGCGCGTCAGCTGCTGCTTCCCCATACCCGTGTCGCGCGTCACGACCTCGACCCGCTCGACGCGCGCCGAACGAAGCGCCTCGCGCACCTGCGACGACACGCGACACCGCCCCGCGCCGAGGTCCGACGCGCGCGCCACGGTGCACGTACGCCCCAGCGCGAGCGTGTCTCCCGCGACGGCCGCGCCCTCGGCGAGCGCGTCGCCCGCCGCGACGCGAGCGCCCGCCTCGACGGTACGACGGAGCGTGAAGGGCGTGGCGAGCCGCGGCGCGCCGCGCGCCTGGAGCGGGTACATCGTAGGCGCCTCGCCGCCGTCTTCCATGACCCACACGCGGCGTTCATTGGCCCCGTGAATCCGCCCCGCGCGAGAGGCCACCACCAGCGCGCCGCTGCGCTCGGCGACGGCGCGGTCGAGCGCGCCCCGCACCGGCGGCGCCTCCGGCGACGAGAGCGTGAGCGCGCGCAGCGTACGCTCGACCTCGACCGTCGACGCCGCGCCATCGGGCGCGAGCCGCGCGGCCAGCGTGCGACGGTCGCCCTCCGCGTCGGAGCACGCGATGACGCCGTCTTCGTTCACCGGCGCGTCGACCGCGAGCGTAGCGAAGGCGGGGTCGGCCGGGTCACGATGCAGCCACTCCGCGAAGGGCCCGGCGTCGAGCGCCCCGCGCGCGTCGTCGTCGACGCGAACCCGCCACGCGAGGGCCACGCGCGCGAGCGGACGGTCTGCCGCGAAATCTGCGACGTACGGCGACTTCTTCAACATCGCGCGCCACGCGCTCATCAGCGGACGCACGTTGAGGAGGTCGTGCGGCATCAGCGTCTCGACGCCGAAGCGCTGCTGCGCACGCTCCATGTGAGCGCGCGCCCGCTCGACCACCGCGGACACGCCGACGCGCGCGTGCTCTTCGAAGATCTCCCCCGCCGCGCGAAGCTCGTAGACGCCCGCGTCCTGACCGTGACAGAGCCGCAGGAGCGGCGCGCGCTCGACGCCTTCGACGACGAGCGTGCCGCGCTCGCTCAGAAGGGGCACCTCGCCGAAGTAGATCTCCTGCTCCTTGATGTCTCGAATCTCGCGAGGCCCCTCGCGCGGCCCCTCCCAGATCACGAGCCGGACGGTGAGCTTGACTTCGGCGGCGAGCGTCAGCGTGAGGCGGAGACACGCGTCGAGGTCGAAGCGCGGCGCGAAGACCTCGTACCCGACGAACTCCAGCGAGGCGACCCCATCTGCGGTCCTCGCGGGGAAGAGCTCGCGCAGCACGCCCTGGAGCCCGTGCTCCGCGCGCCGATCGGGCGAGACCTCGGCCTGGAGAAAGCGACCCACCGAGGCGCGGTGGAGGTCGTCGCGCAGCGTCGCGTCGTGGCTCATCCCCGTGTGCCTCTCACACCCGACGGCGACCGCGCAACGGCGCGCCCGCTCGCAGCGACGAGACGGCCACGCGGCCCCAAAAGCCCCTACGGCGCCGCGCGCCGACAGAAACCCGCACGCGCGCGGGCTGCTTGCGGATGACACGGGAGGCCTCGGAGAGATAGGCTCGTCGCCCCTTCATGAAGATCCTGCTCACGGGCGCCGCGGGCTTCATCGGAAGCCACACCGCCGCGTCGCTCCTCCGCCGCGGCGACGAGGTCATCGGCCTCGACAATTTCAACACCTTCTACGACCCCGCGCGCAAGCGCCGCAACGCGGCCTCACTGGCAGCGCACGCGGGCTTCTCGCTCGTCGAGGGCGACCTGTGCGACGAGCCCCTCATCGCCGACCTCTTCGCGCGGCACCGCTTCGACGCGGTGATCCACCTCGCGGCGTGGGCCGGCGTGCGGCCGTCGATCGAGCGCCCGGGCATCTACATCGACGTCAACGTGCGCGGCACCACCCACGTGCTCGAGGCCTGTCGGCGCACCGGCGTCGGGCGCCTCGTGTTCGCGTCGTCGTCGTCGGTGTACGGCGGCCGCGACACGGTGCCCTTCCGCGAGACCGACCCCGTCGATCGCCCCATCTCGCCCTACGCCGCCACCAAGAAGGCCGGCGAGGTGCTCTGCTACACCTACCACCACCTGCACGGGCTCAACGTCTCGGCGCTGCGCTTCTTCACGGTGTACGGTCCCCGGCAGCGCCCCGAGATGGCCATCCACAAGTTCGCCACCATGATGGCGCGCGGCGAGGCCATCCCCGTGTACGGCGACGGCGGCAGCGCGCGCGACTACACCTACGTCGACGACATCGTGCAGGGCACCGTGGCCGCCCTCGACCACTGCGAGGGCTACGAGATCTACAACCTCGGCGAGTCGCGCACCACGCGCCTCGACGACCTCGTGCGCAAGCTCGCGCGCGCCCTCGGCTACGAGGCCCGCGTGCGCCACGAGCCCGAGCAGCCCGGCGACGTGCCCATCACCTTCGCCGACATCACCCACGCCCGCGAGCGCCTCGGGTACGACCCGCACACGCTCATCGACGAGGGGCTCACGCGCTTCGCCGAGTGGTTTCACCGCGAGGGCGTGAAGTAGCGCCGCCCCATGCGCGCGCCCGACCGCAGCGCCCTGCGCACCCTCGCGTGGACCTCGGCCACGGCCCTCGCCCTCGCCTCCGTCGCCCTCCCCGTCCCCGGCCTCGCCCTCGACGCGCTGCAGGTCGCGCACCTCGCGGCCACCGCGTGGGTGGCCGCCTCGGCCCTGCGGGCCCGCTCCGCCGCCGACCTCGGCCCCTTCCCCGCGACGCTCGCAGGCGTCACGGTGCTGCGCCTCGCGCTCGAGGTGGCCTTCACGCGCGCCGCGCTCGGCACCGGGGGCGTCGGCGTGATCGCGCCCGCCCTCGGCGCGGGCCTCGCCGCGCAGGGCGTCGCGCCCGCGCTGGTCGCCCTCGCGCTCCTCGCGGTGTCGCAGCTCGTGCTCGTGGCGCGCGGCGCCGAGCGCGCGGCCGAGGTCGCGGCGCGCTTCGCGCTCGACGCGCTCCCGGGCGCGCAGCTCGCCATCGATGCAGACCTGCGCGCGGGCGCCCTCGACGCCGTGGCCGCGCAGCGGCGGCGCGACACACTCCTCGCGGAGGCGCGCGTGCAGGGCGCCCTCGACGGCGCGCTGCGCTTCGTGAAGGGCGACGCGGTGGTGGGCCTCCTCGCGGCGTCGGTCAACCTCGTGGGCGGCGCGCTCACCGGGGCCCTGCGCGACGGCATGACGGCGGCCGACGCCCTCTCACACTACGGCGCGCTCGCGGCGGGTCAGGGCGTCGCCACGCGCGTCCCCGCGCTCGCCCTCGCCACCGCGGCGATGGTCGTGGGGACGCGCACACGCCTCGGCGAAGACGCGCCCCGCGCGCCCGCCGCGCCGACGCTCACGCTCACCGTCGACGGCGCCCGCGACGGCGCCACGCTCGCGCGCCGCTGT
>CAISKJ010000774.1 GCA_903885885.1 uncultured delta proteobacterium | reverse complement strand
TGAGCATTCGGACAGTAGAGCTCCAATGCTCGCGACACGCACGTCCGCGCGGAAATCAAGGGAGTCTGGAGATGTGTCCCCACGTCAGCGCTCCCGCGGGGGCGGGGCGCGCGGTAGCGCGGGTGGGGGCCCGTCAGCCCGTCACGCCGTCGCCCGCTCTCCCGTCGGCGCTCTCCCGTCAGCCCGCGCGCACCGCGACGCCGTCGCCCTCGACCACCACGTCGATGCGCGACGGCGGCGCGTTGCTCCTCGCCGCGAGGAGCTTCGCGATGGGCCCGATGATCCAATGCTCGATGGCGCGGTTGAGCGGGCGCGCGCCGTACTTCGGCTCGAACCCGAGGGCCGCCACGCGCTCGACCACCGCGTCGGTGTAGTGCACCGGGATGCTCCTGCGCGCGAGGCCCTCGCGCTCGAGGGCGCGCGTGATGGCCCGCCGCGCGATGACCGACACCGTGGCCGGCGAGAGCGGGTGATACGGCACCACGTGGTCGAAGCGGTTGAGGAGCTCGGGGCGAAAGAACGCCGCCGCGGCCGAGAGGTAGTGCGTGCTCACGTCGCGCAGGCCCGACGGGCCGCCGAAGCCCATGGAGCGCGACGCGGTGTCGGCGCCCAGGTTCGACGTGAGCATCACCACCGTGTTGCGAAAGCTCACCGTGCGCCCGGTGCCGTCGGTGAGCCTGCCCTCGCCGAGGATCTGCAACAAGAGGTCGTGCACGCTGCCGTCGGCCTTCTCGACCTCGTCGAAGAGCACGATGCCGAAGGGCTGCTCGCGCACGCGGCGGGTGAGCGCACCCTCGGCGCCGCCGTAGTGGCCCACGAGCCGCGCGGCGCTCCCGTAGGCCGCGTACTCGCTCATGTCGAAGCGGCAGAGGCGCTTCGCGTCGCCGAAGAGGTACTCGGCCAGCGCGAGGGCCGACTCGGTTTTGCCCACGCCCGTAGGGCCCAGCAAGAGGTACGAGCCCAGCGGGCGGTTGGGGTCGGTCATCGCGGTCTTGAGCGCCACCACGAGGTCGCGCAACAAGACGATGGCCGCGTCCTGGCCGACGACGCGCGCGCGGAGGCGCTCGAGCACGGCGTCGGGGTCGAGCGTCACGGAGGGGTCGACGAGCTCGCGGGGGTAGCCCGTGCGCTGGCAGAAGGCGCGCGTCACGTCGCCGCCTCCGAGCTGGCGCACCTTCGTAGAAGACGTTTCAACGACGAGACTGTGGTCGCGGTGAGCGGCCGCGCGCAGGAGCTGCACGGCGCCGCCGGGGAGGGCCGACCCGTCGCCGAAGCGCTCGGTGAGGTCGATGGCGCGCACCAGCGAGTCGGGGGTGAAGCGCACCGCGCGGGCGCGCCCGATGGCGTTGGCCACGCTGGTGAGCGCGATCATCGCGGCGTCGCCGCGCAGGGGTTCGATGCGCAGCGCCTTGAGCGCCTGCACAAACGCGGGGTGCGTGCGCTCGGCGCGCGCGAGGTCGTCGGGCGTGGCCTCGCAGACCACCGACACCTCGCCCGCCTCGATGGCTCATCGTTGCTCTCATTTCTTCGCGCGGCCTTTCTCTGTGGGCCTGCGCAGTGCTCGCAGGAGTTCGACGGCCGCCGCGATCCTGTCGAGGCCACGTCCGACGGTGACCTTGCCGGG
>CAISKJ010000773.1 GCA_903885885.1 uncultured delta proteobacterium | reverse complement strand
TCGGCTACGGCGCGTCGCTGCCGTGGAACGCGCGCACCCGCGCCTGGGGACTCTTCGCCGACGCCGAACCCGCGACGGGCTTCGAACCCATTGCGCAGGCGCTCCTCCCGCCGCCGTGGCGCGACGCGACGCTCACGGCCACGCGCATCGGCGCGCTTCTCTACGCGGCGGTGCCCGTGTTCCGGCGGTACGTTCCGCTCGAGGCGCAGAACCCGGCAACTGCCGAGATGGACGTGCGCGGTATGGCCAACGCTGCGGCCATCACGGGCATGCTGGTCGGGCCCGGATGGACGCCGCCGCCCGCGCTGCGCGCCCGCCGCCCGCGCACCGCGGCCGAGCTCCGCGACGCGTGGTGGAGCTTCCCCTGAGTCGCGCCGCGGACCTTGTAGAAAGGTCTTAGAGCGAGATCGACCGGAGGATGAGGTCGCCCTCGAGCACCTCGAGGCGCACTGCCACGACGCCCGCGGGCACGCGCACCGCGAGGGGCGCCGTGTCGACCAGGTGCCCGCCGGTGCCCGCCGCGGGGAACGACACCTCCCCCTGCCGCACACCGTTGATGAACACCCCGAGGCGCGTGAGCCCGCCCACCATGCCCGTGACGCGGAGCATGCCCGTGTAGGGCGCCGCCGCGTGACCGGTGTACACCGTCATGTTGCCGAGTCGATTGCCGCCCACCGCGTCGAGGCCGTCGACGGTGGTGTTGTAGCCGTAGCCGGTGCGCGCGTTGAGCGCCGCGAGGTCGCGCGCGATGAGCACGCCCGGCAGCGCGGACCCGAGCGTAACGGGGGCACGCGGGAGGCCCTGCAGCCGCGAGAGCGCGCGGAGCTTGGGCGAGTCGGCGTTGCGGATGTTGGGGGTGAACTCCCACTCCGAGGGTCCGCGGAGCGTGTAGTACACGAGCAGGTCGCCGCCCGCCGCCGACCACGCGTCGTGCGTGGCCTCCACGAGCGTCTGCATGCGCGGGTCGGCGTTGAGCGCGCGGTTGTCGCCGGCGCTGTACGAGAGCCCTGGCCCGCCCTCGTAGGCCACGTGGCGCAGGCCGTAGTTGGCGGCCCACACGGTGTCGATGGAGAAGGCGCGCACCGACCCGACGTCGGGGTAGTTGCTCGTTGCGAAGAACTGGTCGGGCCGCGCCGAGATGCCGTCGTTGACGCCGTAGTAGCCCGAGCCGCCGGCGCCGTAGAGCACGTCGGCCGCGGACCGCGGCGTCGGGCTCTCGCGCAGCCACGCGTCGAGCCAGGTGAGGGCCGTCGAGAGGGACGCCTGTCCGTTGCCCACCTGGGTCATGAGTACGGGGCGCACGCGCGTGAGCATGGCCCCGCCGCCGAACACATCGCGAAAGGTGTCGCTGATGGTGGTGATGCGCCACGCGGGGTAGCGCCACATGAGCGTGTACACGCTCGGAGTGCTGGGCGACAGCAGCGGATGGCCCGCGGCGAGGTGCGCGCAGCGCGCTTGAATGACCCGAAACGAATAGAAGCCCGGGGCGCTGTTCCAGATCTCGTTGGCGTACTCGACGTAGACGCGCAGGTCGGGATCGAGCGGCGGGTACACCGGCCGCGCCTGCGGCGCGGTGTAGGGGTTGGTGCCGTCGGTGCCGTAGCGAATGGCGAGCGCGAGGTTGCGCACGTAGGTGTCGTCGGCCGCGGGCGGCACGTTGAACCAGCAGTCGGTGCGGGCCGCGTTGCAGAGCTGCACCTGATGCTCGATGGCGACGCCGAGGCCGCCGTTGTACACGGTGCCGTCGTCGGCGGTGTACGCGGGCGCGGGGCGATCGGCCTGGGTGCAGTCGTTGGGCGTGGCGCGGTCGGCCCAGTGCTCGACGACGTTGTTGTTGGTGTTGGTCCAGTCCATGTGGCGCACGACGCGACCGCGCGCGGCGGCCTCGACGAAGGCCGTGGTGAACAGCGCGCTGCCGTCGGCGGGATAGCCCGGTCGGTAGAGCCGCGCGTTGGCGAAGCCGCTGTTGAGCGGGCTCGTGGGCGTGCGTCGCGTGTTGCGAAACACCACGCCGACGCTGCCGTTGGCCGTCATGCGATAGGTGAGGTCGGCGGACGTGGTGTTCGTCGCCGCGTCGTAGCGCACGTTGTCGACGGAGCCCGCCGACCACATGATCGACACCGTGGCCTGCCCCTCGAACACGAGGTGGTAGGTGCCGTTGAAGTCTGCCGGGTCGCCGGAGAAGAGCACCGTGGAGGCGTCGGCGGTGGGCCATCCGCGCGCGTCGACGCCCGCGACGGGGTTGTGCCAGTCGGTTCCGTCTTGCCACGGGCGCGACTGCTTGAACACGTCGACGAAGGCCGCGTCACCGCTCCAATCACGGAGAAACCAGGTGTTGATGCCCGCCAGGTTGAGCGCGGTGTTCTCGGGCCGCAGCGGCACCACGGCGTCCGCGGCGGGCGTAGCGCTCACCTCCGCGGACGTCGCGCCGACGCCCAGATCGGACGCGGGTGCGACGCGGTAGCGACGGAGGGCGCCATTGGTGAGGCCCGTGTCGCTGAGGCGCGGAAGCGTGCTGCGCGCGAGCATCGCGAAGGCCCCCGCGGCGCCCGTGGCGGCCTCGAC
>CAISKJ010000772.1 GCA_903885885.1 uncultured delta proteobacterium | reverse complement strand
TGCGGCGCGTGCGGCAACGTATGCGCCGCGGGGCGCTCGTGCGTGGGCGGCGCCTGCGTGGTGGTGTGCCCCGCGGGGCAGACCAACTGCGCCGACACCTGCCGCTCGCTCGGCACCGACACCAGCAACTGCGGCGCGTGCGGGCGCACCTGCTCGGCGGGCGCGACCTGCGTCGCGGGCGTGTGCACGGTGACCTGCCCCGCGGGCCTCACGGCGTGCGGCGACACCTGCCGCGACCTGTCGTCCGACGTGGCCCACTGCGGCGCGTGCGGCAACTTCTGCCCCCTCGGGTACGCGTGCCTCGGCGACGTGTGCACGGCGCCCTGCCCGGGGCAGGTGAACAACTTCACGGGCTGCGCGGCCTCGTGCGCGGCGGGTACCGTGTGCTTCCGCGGCACGTGCACGGCGATGCAGCGCACGTGCGCCGAGGTGCTCGCCGCGCGCTCGAGCGCGACGAGCGGGCTCTACCCCCTCGACGTCGACGGGGCCGGCGCCCTCGCGCCCTTCACCGCGTACTGCGACATGGACTATGCGGGCGGCGGCTGGACGCTGCTGCTCAACCACCGCGACAACGTGCTCATGTGCGAGGGCGAGTCGACGCCGGGCTCGCGGCGCTACCTCCCGCGCGCGGCGGCGCAGGCCCTCGCGGCCCTCGCGCGGCAGGTGCACATTCGCACCGCGGGTCGCGCGAGCGACCGGTCGATCACGAGCGTGCCCGACGCGCTGGCGATTCAGAACCTGCGCCTCGGGCGCATTCTCAACGACGGCCAGGGCGGCACGGCGATGAACGTGCTCGACGTGTGGCGCCCCAACGGTGAAATCACCGCGAACAACCTCACCTTCGATGTGCTCGCGCCCTACAGCGCGAGCGACCCGCTGCTCAACTACCCGGCGCTCTACGGGTCGTCGACGTCGATGACGCTCCAGGTCGGCTTCGCCACCGCGACGGCCTTCATCGCCTACTGGGACAGCGCCACGCGCAACGAAACCTTCGAGGCCTACGTGCGCTGAGCGCGCGCCCCCACCCGTTCACCCCTCAAGAAGGACCGCTCTGAGATGTACAGCCAGCTCACTCCCGCGCCGTGCCCTCGTCGATCGCGCCGCCTGGCGGCGTGCGGCGCGCTCGCCGCCGTGTTGCTCGCGCCGGGCGCCGCGGGGGCGCAGGCGCTCGAGCGCCTCTCGCTGAACCTCGAGGGCGGCGCGACGGGTCTCGTCGGCGCGCCGCAGAGCAACGTGTACGGCGTCGGCGGGCAGGGGAGCGCGCGCCTCGGCGTTCGCCTCGCGGGCCCCTTCGGGCTCTACGCGCTCGCGGGCGGCCAGTACTGGCCCACGCTGCGCGACGGCGGCATGGGTGGCATCACGGCGCTCTACGGCGGCGGCCTGCGGCTCGCTCCGCGCGTGAGCGATCTCGGCGCGCTGCTCTTCGAAGTCGAGGGCGGCGCGAGCGTGAGCGGCGCCGCGTCGCGCACGCTGCCCTTCGTGGGGGGCGCCGTGGGCTTTCTCTTCCGCGCGGCGAGCGTGCTCGACGTAGGCCCCGTGTTTCGCATGGGCATGATCGTGCCCGGGGCCGAAGAGTCGACCTCGAACCAGGGCACCGGCGCCGCCCTGTACTGGAACGGCGGCCTCACCTTCTCGCTGCACGCGCCCCTCGCGCACACCGTCGTCGACACGATGCGCGCCTCCACCGCCGCGTCGCAGCACACGATGAATCACGTGGCCATCCAGCAGCACGCAGCGCCCGAGCCCGAGCACCACGCTGCGCCCGAGCACGCGGCGCCGGAGCACCACGCGGCGCCCGAGCATCACGCGGCCCCCGAGCACGCGGCGCCTGAGCACGCGGCGCCTGAGCACGCGGCGCCCGAGCATCACGCGGCCCCCGAGCACACGGCGCCCGAGCATCACGCGGCGCCTGAGCACGCGGCGCCCGAGCATCACGCGGCCCCCGAGCACGCGGCGCC
>CAISKJ010000771.1 GCA_903885885.1 uncultured delta proteobacterium | reverse complement strand
TCCCATTCCCCCGACCCCGGGCCATTGACCGACGGTGACCAGCGCTCCAGCGCAACACGAGCGCAACACAAGTGCACGCTGGCCTAACGCGTCTGCGCGGGCGGCGGCGGCGGCAGCTTCGGGACAGACCCGGCGGGGTACCTGCGGGCGCTGCACGAGGCGGTGTGCTTCGACCAGGACCCGGCGGCCCTGCAGTTCGCCTTCGGGCGCCTCACGCGCTTCGTCGACGCGCGCTGGGGTTCGCGCGTGCGCATCCGCTTCCTGCACGACTCGATCAAGCGCCTCCTGCGCGACCCCGAGCTCTTCCGCGACCACGCGCCCTTCGACGCGGTGATCTGCGCGGGCCTCTTCGACTACCTCGACGCCGACAAGTCCGCCGTGCTCGTGAGCAGCCTCTACCGCGCGGTGCGCCCCGGCGGCGTCGTGTACGCCGGCAACTACGTGCCCGAGCAGCCCACGCGCTGGCTCCTCGAGCACCACCTCGACTGGAACCTCCTCTACAAGTCCCGCGACGAGATGCTCGCCTTCGCGCGCCGCGGCGCGCCCGGCGCCGCCGTGGCCATCGTCGAAGAGGCCGTCGGCTACTGCCCCTTCGTCACGGTCACGCGGCCGGCCTGATGACCGCGGGCTCGGTGCAGGTCTCGCCCGACGTCGTCGACCGCGCGTGGCGCCAGTGGCTGCTCGACCGCAACCGCCGCGGCGGGCACATCTTGCTCGCGCTCGTGGGCGTGCTCCACCCCAGCTTCGCGGTGCTCGACGTGTTCACCGCGCCGCCCGGCGTGGTGCGCGCGCTCGTTGTGACGCGGGCCGTCTCCCTCGCGGTCACCTTCGTCACGTGGCGCGCGATGGACACCGAGTTCTTCAAGCGCCGCTCGACGGAGCTCACCGCGGCGTACATCGCGTTTCTCACCGTGGGCCTCACGGTGATGACCGCCCTCCTCGGGGGCTTCGCGTCGTCGTACTACGCCGGGCACAACCTCGTGATGCTGGGCGCGGGCCTGCTCTTCGTGTGGCCGCAGACGGTCGCCCTGGTCACCCATGGTACGATCGTCGTGACGTACCTCGCGCTCAACCTCGCCGTCGACCCGTCGGCCTTCGGCCCCGTCGCGCTGCCGCCGCTCTTCTTCATGGGCGCCACGGCGATGATCGTGAGCGCGGGGCAGATCTTCGCGTACCGCCAGGCCCACGAGCAGGTGGCCAACCGCCTCGCGCTCGAGCACGCCTCGGCGCAGATCGCCCAGGCCCACGACGAGCTGCAGCGCCTCGACCGCTTCAAGTCGCGCTTCTTCGCGAACATCACGCACGAGCTCAAGACGCCCCTCGCGATGGTGCTCTCGCCCATCGAGCTCCTGGTGGCGGGCGAGCTCGGGCACCTGTCAGACCCGCAGCGCGCCACGCTGCGCTCGGTGCACCAGAACGGCTCGCGGCTCCTCAAGCTCATCGGCGACCTCCTCGACCTCACGCGCCTCGAGGAGTCGCGCCTGCGGCTCCAGATCGACGAGCACGACCTCGTCGCGTACCTCCGCCTCCTCGTCGCGCAGGTGTCGCCGCTCACCGAGCGCAAGAACATCTCGACGTCGTTCGAATCCGACGCCGACGCGGCCCCCGTGTGGTGCGACCTCGACCGCATGGAGCGCGTCTTCGTCAACCTGCTCTCCAACGCGGCGAAGTTCACGCCCGTCGGGGGGCACATCACGGTGCGCGTCGCGGCCACGCCCGCGTGTGTCACGGTCTGCGTCGCCGACAACGGGCCGGGCTTCCCCGCCACCATGGCCGACCGCGTGTTCGAACGGTTCTTTCAGGTCGACGGCGACGGCTCGCAGAACCGATACAACAAGGGCGGCACGGGCATCGGCCTCGCCCTCGCGCGCGAGCTCGTCGACCTCCACGGCGGGCGCATCTGGGCCGAGAGCGACACGGGCCAGGGCGCGCGCCTCTTCGTCGAGCTGCGGCGCGACAAGGCCCACTTCCGCGACGCCGTCATCGACCGATCGCCGAGCGAGCCCCCCGCGCCCGCGGGCCACGCGGCCAAGACCGACCTCACGGCCGACCTCTCGGCCCGCGAGGAGTTTCGTCTCATGGAGGTGGCCTACGCCACCGAGCGGCGCATCGTGGAGCGCGACGTCGACGAGCGCGCGCGCGGCCGCACCATTCTCGTGGTCGAAGACACGCCCGACATCGTTCGGCTCGTGCACCTCATCCTCCGGCAGCAGTTTCGGATCTTCACCGCGCCCGACGGCAAGCGCGGCCTCGAGCTCGCGCTGCGCGAGACGCCGCACCTCATCATCACCGACCTGATGATGCCCGAGATGGACGGCTACGAGCTCACGCGCGCCCTCCGCGCGCACGAGAAGACGAAGCACATCCCCATCGTGATGCTGACCGCGCGCGGCGCCACCGACGACCGCGTGCAGGGCCTCGAGAGCGGCGTGAACGCGTACCTCACGAAGCCCTTCGCGGCGCGCGAGCTCCTCGCCACGGTGCGCAAGCTCCTCGAGGTGCAAGACAGCACCACCGACCTCATGCTCACGCGCCAGATGGACTCGCTCGAGATCGTGGCGGGCGGCCTCGCGCACGAGATCAACAACCCGCTCAACTACATCAAGAACTCGCTCCAGCGGGTGCGCAAAGACGTCGACGAGATTCTCAAGCGCGCGGCCGACGGCACCCTCGACGCCGCGCGGCTCAAGCAGCTCGACACGCGCACGCAGACGATGTTCAAGACGGCCGAGTCGGGCGTCGCGCGCATCACCGACACCGTGTCGCTCATGGGCCGCTACAGCCGCGAGGGATACCGCCGCGTGGCGCGCACGCACGACCTCTTCGCCGCCGCGCGCGACGTCGTGGGCATGGTGCTCCCCGCCACCGGGCGGCGCGTCGAGGTGACCACGCGCTTCGACGGCGACGGCGCCGTCGAGTGCGTCCCCGAGGAGCTGCACCAGCTGCTCACCAACCTGGTGCAGAACGCCATCGAGGCCTCGCCCGACGACGGCAGCGGGCGCGTCGAGGTCACCGGCGCGTGCGACGCCGACACGGTGACCCTCACGGTGCGCGACAACGGCCCCGGGGTGAAGCCCGAAGACCACGGGCGGATCTTCACCCCGTTCTTCACCACCAAGGCCCCCGGCGCGGGCATGGGGATGGGCCTCACCATCTCGTGGCGCGTGGTGCAGAGCCTCGGCGGCGTGCTCACCGAAGAGGGCACCTACGGCGAAGGGGCGCGCTTCGTCGCGCGCATCCCGCGGCGCGCGGCGGGCACGAAGTCGATGACCCCGGCGGGGCCCGCGCGCCCGTCGCTCGCGCCGTAGCGCCCCTACGCGGGCATCAGGGCGCCTCCGTGTGCGCGGCGCGCGGCGGGGGCCCCGTAGGGTCTTCGCCACGCGCCATAGGCCCAGCGGAGCCCGAAGGCGATCGAGCCGAGGAGCGTCTCGGCCACGAAGCCGCACCAGCCGCCGACGGCGCCCATGCCCAGCTCGCGCCCGAGGAGCCACGCCGCGCCGGGGATGCACGTCCACACGATGACCACCCCGAGGAGGGCCACCGCGCGCGCGTCACGGGCCCCGCGCAGGGCGCCGCGCAGCACGATGTTGAACGCGTCGAGGAGCTGAAACACCGCGGCGACGAGCAGGAGCTGGCGCGCGAGCGCGACCACCGCCGCGTCGTCGGTGAACACCCGCACGATGGCCCCGCCGAAGAGCGCGAAGGCCACGCCGCAGAGGGCCATGAAGCCGCCCGCGAGCTGCAGCGCCGCGACCACGACGCGGTCGGCCTCGCGCAGCGCACCCCGGCCCAGCGCGCGCCCCACGAGCACCGACGCGGCCTCGGCCACCGCGATGCCCGGGAGAAACGAGGCCCGGATCGTCGCGAGCGCCACCTGATGCGCCGCGATCTCGTCGGCCCCGAGCGACCCGAGCAGCGCCGTGAAGGTCGTGAACGCGAG
>CAISKJ010000770.1 GCA_903885885.1 uncultured delta proteobacterium | reverse complement strand
GCTGCGCGCGCGGCCAGCGACGCAGCGCGCCCGCGCCGAGCGCCACCGCGAGCGCGAGGAGCGCGCCGAACACCGCCACGTGCTCGGGGTGATCGAAGCGCCCCTGCCGCGCGCGCGAGCGCTCGTCGCGCGTGGCCCGAAACGCCCTGCGCACGATGTCGTAGGCGGCCGCGTCGCTGGGCACGAAGCCGTCGGTGCTGTTGAGCCGACGGAGAATCTGCTTGCCCTCTTCGCTCTGCCCCAGCGCCACGAGCGAGGCCGTGAGGTTGCGCACGAGCAGCGGGTGCGTGCGGGCGAACTCCTCGGTGGTGGCGATCGCGTCGCTCGGCACCGGCGGCGAGTACATCAGCGCGCGCAGCCGCGGACCGGGGCGGTTGGCGAGGTAGCGCGTCCACGCGCCGGTGTGCTCCTCGGGGGGGTCGGCCCACACCGCCGCCACGTCGACCTGACCGCGCTGCACGGCGATCACGGCGGCGTCGTGCTGGCCCGCGAACACCTGGCGGGTGAAGAAGGTGCTCGGGTCGTAGCCGCGCTGGAGCACCAGGTAGCGCGGAATCACATAGCCGCTGGTGCTCGTGGGGTCGACCCACGCGATGGAGGCGCCGCGCAGGTCTTCGAGAGAGTGGAAGCGCGAGTCTTCGCGCACCGCGAGGGCCGAGTAGTACGTGGGCTTGCCGCGGCGCACCTGCGTGAGAAGAACGCGCACGCCGAAGAGGCGCTCGGCGAGCACGAGGGGCGACGGCGTGAGCCAGCCGAGGTGCACGTGCCCCGAGCGCATCGACTCGACGAGGGTGGTGTAGTCGAGCGTCACCACGGCGCGCACGGGGATGTGCACGCGCTCGGAGAGGGCCTGCGCGAGCTCGTCGGCCGAGCGCTGGAGCGTCTGCGCGTTCTCGGCGGGGTTGAAGCCCAGCACGATCTCGTTGGGAATGCTCTCGGGTGTCTGCTGCGCGCGCGCGGGCCGCGCCACCACGAGGGCTCCGAGGCAGAGCGCGAGGGCGAAGAGGTGTCGCATCACGCGGGCTCCTTCGCCGAGAGGGTGTAGATGCCGTCGGCCACGGCCTCGGTGAGCGCGCCCGCGGGGCCGTCGTGCACGATGCGGCCGCCGCGCATGCCGATCACGCGATCGGCGTATTTGCGCGCGTGATCGAGGGTGTGCACGTTCACCAGCACGGGCACGTTGCGGGTCTGTCCGTAGCGCTTGAGGAGCTCGAGCACGGTGGCCGCGAGCTGCGGGTCGAGGGAGGCCGTGGGCTCGTCGGCGAAGATGGCCGCGGGCTCCTGCGCGAAGGCGCGCGCGATGGCCACGCGCTGCTGCTGACCGCCCGAGAGCTCGCGCGCGAGGGCGTCGTGCTTCTCGGTGAGCCCCACCTCGTCGAGGCATTTGCGCGCCACCACGCGGTCATTGTCTGACCACAGCCCCACGAGGCCGCGGAGCCACGGGGCGTGCGACACGCGCGCCACGAGCACGTTGTCGAGCGCGCTGTACGACCGCACGAGGTTGAACTGCTGAAACACGAAGCCCACCCGCGAGCGCGCGCGGTAGAGGTCGCGGCCCTTCGCGGCGGTGACCTCGACGCCGCCCACGAACACCCGGCCCCCGCTGGGCTCGATGAGCCGCGCGGCGGTGCGGAGCAGCGTGCTCTTGCCCGCGCCCGAGCGACCGAGAATGGCCACGAGCTGGCCGCCCGGAATGGTGAGGTTGATGTCGTCGAGGCCCACGGAGCCGTCGGGCCACACCTTGCGGAGGCCCTCGATGCGAATGCCCTCGCCCTGCGCGCTCATGGCGGTGCCCTCGTCGGGAGTGATTACGGGTGGTCGAAGTTGGGCACGCGCACGCACGCGTCGTGGAGGGCGGGCGCCCCCGGGGCGTGCTGCGTGGTGACCAGCACCGCGTGCGAGTCGGGCCAGCGGGCGCGGAACATGTTGCAGTTGCCGGGCTCGTTTTCGAAGGTGGCCACCACGCGGCCGAGCTCATGAATGGCGTCGACGACGCGCATCTTGAAGGCCGTGTCGTTCTCTTCGAAGGTGGGCTTGAAGACCAGCTCGGTGCGCGGCACGCCGATGGGAAAGCCGTCGTCGCGCAGGGTGCGCACGGTGCCCACGAGCATGCCGGGGATGTCCCTCCCGGTGAGGTACACCACGGTGGCGCCGCGGTCGTAGCACGCGCGGGCGAAGGGCACGGCGCCGCGCACGGGCACGTCGTCGGCGCAGGCGGCGTCGGTGAAGAAGCGTGAGAACCACGCCTTCTTGGCGCGCTCGACCACGGCCTTGTCGACGCCGCGCGGGAGCAGCGTGTCGTCG
>CAISKJ010000769.1 GCA_903885885.1 uncultured delta proteobacterium | reverse complement strand
GTACGTGCGCGCCACGCGGGCGTCGTAGGCCTCGTCGATCACGCGGGTGTAGAGGTTGACCACGTCGCCGAGGCGGCTCATGCGCCCGGCCGCGTCTTCGAGCGCGGCGGCGCCGCGAACGTCGTCGGGCCACACCGACACCGCGCGGGTGTAGAGCCCGAGGGCGTGATCCATGAGGGCGAGCTCCTGCTCGCAGAGTGCGCCGGCCCTGCGCAGGAGCACCGCCGAGACGCGCGGGCTGTCCTCGACGGCGTCTTCGGCCATGCGCGCGTAGCGCTCCACGAGGCCCGACACCATGCCCGCATCGGCGCGGCGCTGATCGGCCTGAATGCACGCGTTCTCGACGCGCGCGAGCATCTCCTCGTCGGGCTCCTTGCGGCCGATCGCCTGACCGATCGCCTGCTCGACGTACTGAAACGCCGTCTCGCGGTCGCCCAGGGCGCCGCCCGCCGTCTCGGCCGCGCGCAGCGTCACGCCGAAGCGCTCGGCGTCGCTCTGCGCCGCCTTCTTGCGTCGGTCGAAGGCCACGAAGAGGTCGCTGTGGCGCCGCGGCGACGGCACCAGACGCACCACCGCGTCGAGCACCTCGTCGTCGGCCGGCGCCTTCGCCAACGCGGCCAGCGCGTACTCGAAGGCCTGCCCGCGACCGCCGCTCGCCTCGATGGCGCCGAGGCCGCGCATCGAGAGGTCGTGCGCGAGCGTGGGGTCGCTGCAGCCGTCGAGGGCGGCCTTGTACGCGTCGGCCACGCGCTGCGGGCGCTTCACCTGCGGCGCGAGCGCGTCGATGCGCGCGAGGTCTTCGGCGTCGACCATCGCCACCGCGGCGCTCACCCAAGCCTCGAACGCGCCCTCGGCGTCGCCCAGGTACTGCTCCTTGCGACGGGCCACCTCGCGCCACAGCATCGACCGCCCCGAGCGATCGCTCACGCGGTTCGAAAGCTCGGCGAGAATGGGCACCACGGCCGCGTGCATGTCGTGCTTCGTCGCGAGCTCGAGCACCATCTCGATGCACGCCACGTCGCCCGTCTTCACGGGCCCGAGGAGCACCTCCCACGCGCGCTGCGCGTCGCCGAGCTTCTCGTCGGAGAGGTGCGCGATGCGCTGCGAGAGCTTAGAAATCTCCTCGTCGTCGCCCTCGATCTCGAGCAGCTGGTCGAGGTACCCGATCGCGTCGCGGTAGCGCCCCTCGGACTCGCACAGGTCAGCGAGCCGCTGGATCACCCCGAGGTCGCCCGGGTCGGCGCGGTGCTGCACCTCGAGCGCGCGGATGATCGCCTCGGGGGTGTTCACCTCGCGCTCGACCATCTCGACGAGGCGCGCCGCGTGCGACGCGCGCTGGTCGTCGTCGTCGTCGGGCGTGAGCGCCACCTGCCGCTCGATCGCCTCGCCCGCGAGGTCGAAGCGCCGCGCGTCGAGGGCCATGCGCTCGAGCGACTGCCACGTCTCCACGTGGTCGGCACCGTACTCGCGCGCGGCCGCCGCGAGCGCCTCGACGCCCTCTTCGACGCGACCGAGCTCGTTCGCGAGCAGCGCAGCGCGTCGCTTGAGGATATCTCGCTTCGCCTCGGGCTCGCGCGTCGCGGCCGCGGCCTCGACGAAGAGGCCCGCGAGAGCCTCGGTGTCGCCCTTGAGCTCGTCG
>CAISKJ010000768.1 GCA_903885885.1 uncultured delta proteobacterium | reverse complement strand
GGGCGACGACGGCGCCCCCGTGGTCTACGTGTGCCGCGGCACCGCCTGCGAGATGCCCGCGCGCACCGTCGACGCGCTCGAAGCGACGCTGCGCCGCGTGGCCGCTGCGTGATCGTGCGCGACCCGGTGTTTCGCTCCGCGAACACTGGACACTGCGCGCCAACTTCCGTTTGATACCCGCGAAGAGGGATTAGGCAGAACGATGGTCGGCCCTACGTCTACGCACTCGACGCCCCCGCCGCCGCCGCCCGAGCACGGCGGCGCCCTCGCGCCCGCCGAGGCCATCCGCGCCTGGCAGGATCAGGCGATGTCTGCGACGGGCCTCATGCGCAACGTCGTGGCCTTCGACCGGTGGGAGCTGCCCATCACCGAGCGCTCGTGGCAGGCGATGCGCACCACCAACGCGCCCCCCGAGCCCTGGCTCTACCGCGACGCCACCAACCGCCCGCGGCTCTTTCTCTTCAGCAGCCGTCAGTCGTACCGCCGCTATCACGAGGCCGCGCGCATCGCGAAGGAGCAGCCCTTCACCGCCACCTCGGGCGTGTCGATCTTCACGCGCGACCTCTCGGCCCTCGAGTCGGTGCACCTCGACCCGCTCACCAGCGACACGCTCACCCTGGGGCGCGACCTCTTCCCGCGGCTCAACGTCGTGGCCGACGCCGTGCGCGTCGAGCGCTCCCTCGTGCAGCTCCGCGGCGGCGCCACGCGCGTCGCCCATCAGCTCTCGGCGGTGCGCAACTTCGCCGCCTACCACGTGGCCTTCCGCGACACCTCCGAGGGCGCGCGCTTCGCCATCGCGCCCGACCCGCGCAGCCGGTACCTCGCCGCGGTGTTCACCCTCAACGACTGCTACGAGGCCTACTCCGCCGAGGCCGACGCGCACAACGAGGGCGCCCCGCTCCGACGCACCATCATGAACGGCGAGCAGCTCTTCTCCGAGCTGCTCGACGCGGGCCTCGACGGCATCGTGTTCAACTGCTGCGGGCCCATCGCGCCCGTGGCCTTCGCGCCCGCCTTCGCGCGCCTCGTGCTCGAGTCGCGCTGACACCCGCCGCCGCCCGTGGCACACCACGGCGCACGCCAAAGCACTTAAAAACAAGTCTTTCGCGTTGGCTCCGCGCTTGCTGTAGGGCCGCGCGAACAGGGAGCCACGCCGAATGAAGACCCTCCGACCGCTCGTCCTCTCGCTCGCGCTCTTCGGCGCGGGCCTCACCGCGCTGCCCGCCGACGTCCGCGCCTGCGGTGGGTGCTTCGCCCCGGCGGGCGCCGCGCAGGTGGTCACCGACCACCGCATGGTGCTCTCGCTCTCGACCCAGCAGACCACCCTGTGGGATCAGTTTCAGTACGCGGGCAACCCCGAGGATTTCTCGTGGATCCTGCCCATCCGGTACACCGACAGCACGCGCGTCCAGCTCGCCAGCGACGACTTTCTCACCCTCCTCGGCAACGTGCTGGTGCCCGCGCTCCAGCCGCCCGCGCCGCCGCCGTATCCGCCCGGGTGTTCGTTCCCCGTCGACACCAACGCCGGCGGCTTCGCCGACGCGTCCGCGCCGCCGTCGGCCTTCGACGCCTCGGCCGCCGACACGGGCGTCACGGTGCTGCGCGAAGAGGTCGTGGGGCCCTACGCCGTGGCCATCGTGCGCGGCACCTCGGGCATGGGCCTGCGCGAGTGGCTGCGCATGAACGGCTACTCGGTGCCCACCGCCGTCGAGCCCGTGATCGACTACTACCTCGGCCTCAACATGGACTTCGTCGCCCTGCGCCTGCGCGCGGGCAAGGGGCTCAACCGCATGGTGCCCGTGCGGGTCACCCTCGACGGATACCAGCCCCGGCTGCCCCTGCGCATGATCGCCGCGGGCGTCGCCGACCGCGTGGGGCTCTCGCTCACGGTGTTCGCGCCGTCGCGCATCGAGGCCATGAACTTCCCCAACCTCGAGCTCAGCGACGACGACTTCACCTACGACTGGAACGCCCCGCCCGGCGACTTCGCCTCGCTCTTCGTGCGCACCTTCGACACGCGCAACCGCGCGATGGGCAGCCGCCTCTGGCTCACCGAGTCTTCGATGGACCAGAGCCTCTCGAGGCTCACGTTCCTCGCGATGCGACTGCCCTCGCGCACGGGCTTCGGCGGCCCCGACGCGGGCCCCATGATGGCCTCTTCGAACGCCGTCTCCGACGTGGCCCTCGCCTTCGAGGGGATCGGCCCCACCGCGATGGTCACCCGCATGCGCGCCGACCTCCCCGCCTCGGCCCTCGACCGCGACCTCGAGCTCGCCGCCAGCGACCGCGGCATGCGCCAGCGCTTCTATCGGTTTGGCCGCGAGCTCAACCGCCCGATGTACCAGGTGTGCCCGTGGCCCTCCGACGGCGGCCTCGACGTACCCGACGGCGACATGCGCACCTCCGACGCCGGCGCGCCCGTCGATTTCGATGGCGGCGTGAGGGTCGACGCCAGCACTCCCCCCTCGACGGCCCCCGTGCCCGCCGAGTCGAGCGGCGGCGTTCAGTGCACCACGGCGCGCCCCGGCAGCAGTGACGATCGTACTACCGCCCTCGTGGCGGGCGTCGCGCTCGCGTCGCTCATCGCGGCCCGTCGTCGCCGTCGCTGAGCGCGACGCGGGTCACGCGCCCGCGCATCGTACCCACGTAGAGCGTCCGCTCGTCGGGCGCGAGGCTCAGCGTCGAGGCCGTCTCGCCGTCGGGCAGCGTGAGGCCCGCGCGCAGCGCGCCCTCGGCGTGCGAGCCCGTGGCCACGCCCCGATGGTTCGCGAAGGTGCACGCGAACGCGCGGTCGCCCGTCACGACGCGGCCCATCGCCGCGAGCGGCGCGTCGAGCCACGACGCGGCCTCGCTGCGCGCGAGCTCCCAGCGCAAGAGCACGCGCCCCTCGGAGACCACCATCCAACGACCGCCGAACACGCAGCGGTGGCGGTGCAGCGCCACGGCCACGGGGCCGCTCTGCGACGGGAAGCGCAGCGCGCGAATCTCGTCGCACGCGCCGTCGCTCAGCGCAAAGCGGTAGAGCGCGTTGCGCCCGCGCCCCGTGCGCCCCTCGCGCACGGCCCCGAGGGAGTACACCGCGCGCCCGTCGGCCGAGAAGGCGCCTACGGGATGGAGCTCGCCCGCGCCCGGGGCCTCGAGCACGTACGAGGCGCGCCCCGCGAGGTCGACGACCTCGACGCCTCCGCGATCATCGCCGCTCGACGGCAACAGCCAGCGACCGTCGGGCGACAGCGCCGCCCGGTCGGGGCGTGCGCCGCGCGGAACCCTCCGCGTCGGGGCCCACGCGCGCTCCAGCTCGTCGCCCGTGACGAGGTCGAGGGGCCACAGCGCGAAGGCCTCGTCGAGCGCGTACACGAGGCGCCCGTCGGGCGACGCGAGCAGGTGCCGCGCGGGGCGTTCGAACTGCCAGCGGAGCTCACCGCGCGCGACGTCCCACACGCGCACCACGCCGTCGGCGCCCGCCGAGCACACGAGCGAGCCGTCGGGCGAGTGCGCGAGCGAGTACACCGCGCCGTCGTGCCAGGGGGCCCGCACGCGCGCGCCGGGCGCGAGGCCGACCCATCCGTCGTCGAGCGAGAGCGCTGCGAGGCGCACGGCTCAGCGCCTCACATGCGCGGGGTGACGGCGCCCGCGGTGGCGCCCGTCGCGAAGTCGAACACGAGCCCCGGCACGGGGTTGTCGGGGTTGTTGTCGTCGCCCGTCAGCGGGTCGAGGTGGGTCATGCGCGGCACGTGAACGGCCCTGAAGCCCGCGGCCATCGCGCGCGTCGCGCCCGCCGCCGGGAGGTCGGCGCCCACCGTCGCGGCCACGCGGTCGCGCACGCGATTGAAGGCCGTGGCGGTGCCCACGAGGCCCGCCGAGACGCCGAGCACGGGCACGTCGACCTCGCGGTCGTGCATGGCGCGCAGGCCCTCGCGCACCTGCCACGCGTCGGCGGCGTAGCTCATCGCGCCGAGCGCCGACACGTCGAGGCTCAGGCGCGCGGGAAAGTACCACTCGCCGAAGTTCGTCGGCGTCGTGGCCCACGCGGCCGCGGCGTTGGCGCGCGAGGTGAACTCCCGCGGCGTGGCCATGGCCGCGTCGGTCCATCGGTAGGTGTCGGTGCCGCTCGCGGGCGCGGTGAGCATCTCGCGCGCGTCGAAGGGGTTGGGGCCCATGCGCAGCGCACCGCCCGTGGGCGCGCCCACCGACATGCGCGCGAAGCCGAGCGGGCACGACGCATCGTCGAAGGCGAAGCCCAGGGCCGCCGCGTTGGTCATCGGGGGCACCTCGCTCACGCTGAGAAGAATGCGAAACAGCGCGTCGCGGTCGTCGTCGCGCACCACGGCCTCGGGCGCGAGCGCCGCGCGGCGCGCCACGATCTCCGACACCACCAGCGCCTGCACGCCGAGAAAGGGGAGCGCCACGAAGTACGGCCCCGCCGCGCGAAGCCGCGTGACGCTGGTGCTGCCGAAGCCGCCGGGGCCGCCGACGCCCGTCGTGAGGTACTCGGCCTCGGTGGCGGTGGTGCCGCCCGCGACGCCGTCGACCATGGCGAGCCCCGCGATCGTGCGATACCCCGGGGTGCCCGCGAAATCCCACGCGGCGTAGGCCTCGACGATGCTCGCCCCGAGCGAGTGCCCGAGGAGCACCACGTGGGTGCG
>CAISKJ010000767.1 GCA_903885885.1 uncultured delta proteobacterium | reverse complement strand
TGCGCATGCGCATGTGCTCGGGGCCGTCGAGCAGAATGAGCGAGCGCGCGCCGAGGAAGGGCCGCAGCGCGATGGCCACCTCGCCCGCGTGCATGTCGTCGCCGTTGGCGGCGAACACCTCGCGGATGTGCTCGGGGTTCGACAGGATGACCAGCGGCGGCATCGAGGCGATGTGCAAGAGAAAGGTCTCGCCGTAGCGGGCGCGGCACTCTTCGAGGAAGGGGAACGGCCGCCACAGCCATCGCCAGAGGTGAACCGCGGTCGTGCGTTGGGGCCCAGGGGGGAGCGTCACAAGACACTCTCCTACCGCGCCCGCGCGCCGTCGAGAAGTCGCGCCTCGGTGCGTGTTGCAATCAGGTGACAACTCGGTGACAACTCCTCGTATGCGCTTCTCGTGGTCGTCGATCGGGCTGCTGGGCCTTGTTACGGTCAACCTCTCGTGCAGCAGCGACACGCCCCCGGCCGTCGCCGATGCGGGCCTCGACGCGGCCGACGTCGCCGACGCGGCCGACGTGACGGCCGAGCAGCCGCCCGTGATGTGCACCCCGCGCGTGATCGAACCCGGGAGCCTCGAGGGCGACCCGTCGCCGCTCACGGTGCCCGCGGGGGCCGTGCGCGCGGGGCGCCTCGAGGCCGGGGAGCTTCCCACGAGCCGCACGGGCCTCGCGTACTGGAAGCCGGGCGACTACGTGCTGGCCAACGAGCGCGTCGCGCTGCTCGTCGAGGGCGCGCGCGCCTCCGACGGGTACAACCCCTGGGGCGGCACGCCGGCGGGCATCGCGCGCGTCGAGGGCGGCCGCCTCGTCGACGCGGGCGACTTCAACGAGATGATGTTCGGCCTCGGGCGCTTCACCGTGGCGACCGAGTCGGTCACGGTGATCAAAGACGGCACCCGCGACGGCGTCGCGGTCGTGCGCGCCGTGGGCCCGATGCGCCCCATCCCCTTCATCGACGCGTTCGCGCGCTCGATCGTCGCCGCCGACTACTCCGACGTGCGCCTCTCGCTCGAGTACGAGCTGCGCCCCGGCAACGATTACGTCGACGTGTTCGCCACCTTCGATGTGGGCAACCCCGACGGGTACTACGCGCAGTTTGTGACCAACGCCTTCTTTCAGGGCTATCGCATGCAGCGGTACATCCCCGGCTACGGCTTCTTCGAAACGGGTGAGGGCGCCGCGCCGCCGCCCGCGCCGGGGGTGTTCTGGGTCGATGATGAAGCCATGAGCTGGGGCTGGCAGGTGCCCCAGGGCGACCTCTCGCAGTTCATCTCGATCTCGGGCTTCGACCTCTTCAACGCGCCGGGCATCGAGCTCCCGGGCTGTGCGACGCCGCCCGTGCGCACCCGCGTGGGCCGCATCGTGATCGGTGGCAAAGGCATCGACGGCCTCCAGCAGGCCGCCGCGCGCGCCGCGGGCGCCACGCTGCGCGAGGTGCGGGGCACCGTCGTCGACGCCGCGGGGATGCCCGTCGCGGGCGTGCGCGTGCACGCCTCGGCGCCGCGCACCATGGCCATAAACGACGCCGGCATGCAGACCGTTCAGCAGGAGTACACGCGCGCCACCACCGACGCGACGGGGAGCTTCACCCTGCACGTTCCCACGGGCGCCGCGGTCGACCTCACGGCGTACCGCCGCGGCGACGCCGTGGTGGGCCCGGTGAACGTGCCCGCCGCGCAGGGCACCGCGATGCTGCGCCTCGGCGACGCGGGCAGCATCCACGTGGTGGCCACCGACGCGGCCACCATGAGCGGGCTCCCGGCGCGCGTGCAGGTGATCCCCGTGGGGGCCGCGGTGCCGTCGGTGCCCGACTCCTTCGGCGAGTCGACGCTCAGCGCGGGGCGCCTCTACGTCGAGTTTCCCACCACGGGCGACATCACCCTGCGCGCGCCGCCCGGCCGCTACCGCGTGGTGGTCTCGCGCGGCTACGAGTACGACCTCAGCGACACCATGGTCACCGTGGCCGCCAACGCCACCGCCGACGTGCGCGTCGCGCTGCGCCGCGTGGTCGATACGCCCAACGTGCAGTGTGGCGATTTTCACATTCACACCTCGCGCTCGCCCGACTCGCACGACGGTGCGCGCTTCAAGCTCGCCTCGGCCGCGGCCGACGGCCTCGAGGTGCCCGCGCGCTCCGAGCACGAGTTCGTGAGCGAGTGGCAGACGCTCGTGCGCGACATGGGCCTCGACGCGTGGATGTATGGGCTCACGTCGCTGGAGCTCACCACCTTCGCGTGGGGTCACTTCGGCGTGTTTCCCCTCGAGCCCAACGCCGCCGCCCGCAACGGCGGCGCCTTCGACTGGGTGAACCGCATGCCCCCCGCGGTGTTCGCCGAGGTGCGCGCGCGCCGCGAGCAGCCCGCGCTGGTGATCAATCACCCGCGCGGCGCGGCCATCAGCGGGTACTTCACCGCCGCGGGCTACAACGCCGCCACGGGTGTCGCGGCGCGCCCCGAGATGTGGGACGACGCGATTCGCACCGTCGAGTTCTTCAACGACAAGGGCTTCTACGACGCCGACAACCGCGAGAGCGTGACCGACTGGTTCTCGTTCCTCAACCGCGGCCGCCGGGTGTTCGCGGTGGGCTCGTCGGACAGCCACTCGATTCAGGGCGGAAGCCCCGTCGGGTATCCGCGCACCTGCATGACGCTGGGCACCGACGACCCGCGCATGAACACCCCCAACGGCATCCGCGACGCGATCGTCAACGGCCGCACGTACATCTCCGGCGGCGTGTACATCGAAGCCACCGCCGCGCCCGCCGCGGGCGGCGCCGCGGTGAGCACCGGGCAGGAGCTCACGGGGGCAGGCTCCATGGTGCGCCTCTCGCTGCGCGTACAGGCCGCACCGTGGGTCACCGTCGATCGCCTCGACGTGTTCACCAACGGCACCAACACCGACGCGGGCGCTGGCGACGCGGGCGCTCCCGCCAACGCGACGCTCGTGCAGTCGATCGTGCTCGACGCCTCGCGCCGCGACCCGATGAACCCCGCGGTGCGCTTCCGCGGCGACGTGATGGTGCCCGTCTCGGCCCAGGGCAACTGGATCGTCACGGCGGTGCGCGGCGGCTCGCTCGAGCCCGTGCACCCCGGCCGCAACGCCTTCGGCGTCACCAACCCCATCTTCGTTCGCCCGTGAAGCGCCTCTGCCTCGCCGCAACGCTCCTCGCCGCGTGCGAGCGCGCGCCCGCGAGCGCCCCGCCCCCGACGCTCGCCGCCCTCGCC
>CAISKJ010000766.1 GCA_903885885.1 uncultured delta proteobacterium | reverse complement strand
GCTTCGTGGCCGTCGCGCACGCGCGGCGCGGTGCGGGTCGTCGGCGGCCTCGCGGCGGGCCTCGCGGGCCTCGCCGTGTGGGCGCTCGCGCTCGCCTCGTCGCTCCCCGAGCTCGCGGAGAACGACCTGCGCGCGGTGCTGCTCCCCAGCGACCTCTTCGTGGGCGCGCTGCGCGGCGAGGCGCTCGTGCGCTACGCCCGCGCGCGGCTCGTGATGGCGCTGCTCGCGTCGCTCGCGCAGGCCCTCGGGCTCACGCCGCAGCCGCTCGTGGGGCCGGCGCTCTTCGTCGCGGTGCTCATGGCGCCGTGGGCGCTGCGCGGGCCTACTCGACCCGCAGCGTGAGGCGGCAGCCGCTCGTGCCGCCGTGGCCGTCGCGGAGAAACACCCACAGCGTCTGCTCGCCGGCCGTGTCGGGCGCGGCCCAGTAGTTGTCGCGGATGGGCGAGCGCGTGAGCCCGCGGCCCATGCGCCCCGCCGTGGCGTACCAGGAGTAGAAGGCCGTCTCGGTGCGGTCGATGAGCTGGCCCGACGCGGTGAGCACGCGGTAGCGCTCGAGCCACGGCTCGCTCCCGTCGGGCGAGAGCGTCACGTTCTGGCTGCGCGGCACGCGCAAGGCTTCGCCGCCTTCGGGGGCGCAGCGATCGTCTTCGCCCGCGAGGGGCGACACCCAGGTGCTGTTGACGCGCACGCGCGGCGGCGGCGGATTGGTGTTGGGCGACGGGTTGAGCGACACGACGAGGCGCTTGTACCCGCGCAGGGTGACGCCATCGACGGTGACCTCGACGGCGACGCCCACGGTGAGCCCCACGTCGCGCGCGAGCGCCGTGGCCACGCCGGGCGGCAGGAGCGAGCCGAAGCGCGACGCGAGCGACTCGAGGCTCTGCAAGAGGTTGTTCGGCGCGCGAAAGGTGGCCGTGGCGTCGGTGCCGAGGGGCGTATTGGGCGAGGCGTCGCCGAAGCAGCCCTCGAAGGTGCCGCCCTCGCCGAAGTTGGCGATGCTGTTGGGGTTGCGCGTCGCGTCGCTCGAGAGGCACGCGTACCAGCGGTAGGTGGGCGCGCCGGTGGTGCCGCCGAGCACGACGCGCAGGGTGCTCTCGCCGCCGGGGTTGATCTCGGGGCGGTCGGCCACGATGTCGAGGATGCGCGGCGAGCGCACGACGTCTTTGGGGTCGAGGTCTTCGATGCACGCGCCCGTGGCGCACACCGCGAAGATCAACCACCCTCGACCGCGCGCGCTCATCGGCGAAGAGATCGCACGAGACGCGCGCCGCGTGCAACCCGCGCCCGCGGGGGTGATAGAGTCGGCGCCGCGTGTTTCGCGACGACGGCATCGCCCAGGCCGAGCAGAACGAGCAGCTGCGCCGCGAGGTGGGCCAGCTCCGCGCCGAGAACGCCGCGATGCGCGACGCCCTGCAGGCCTACCGCATCGACGTAGCGCACGCGTACGCGCAGCGGTCGATCTACGAGAGCAACGGCTTCGGGCTCAGCGAGGGCGACCGCGTGGCGCTCTCGAAGCACCGCCTCGAGGCCTTTCCGGTGTGGGCCGCGGTGCTGCTGCACGTGCTCACCTTCGGGCTCTTCTCGATCGTGCACTTCGGGCGCATGCAGTCGCAGCTCCCGCGGCTGCGCCCCGACGACCCGACCTTCGCGCGCTCCATCGGGATGTTCTTGGTGCCCTACGTCAACATCTGGTGGGCCTTCTTCGCGCCGCTGCGCCTCGTGGATCGCATCAACTTTCAGTTCATGCTGCGCAACCGCGAGGCCCCGCTCACCAAGACGCCCATCGTGGTGGGCGCGGTCATGTCGTTCTTCTTGTACTTCTTTCCCATCGGCTGGTTCTACGCGGTGATGAAGACGCAGCGGGCCGTCAACGAGCTCGTGGCCCTGGGCCCCGTCGAGCCCGTCACCTCGATGGCGCAGGCCTCCACGGGCGTGCGCGTCGACGCGTACCCGCAGGGCTTCGAGCAGGCGCCCGCGCAGGGCTACGAGCCCGTCGACGCCTACGCGGCGCACGTTGACACCCGCACCGCCACGCGCTGAACACAAAATCGCACAGCGGGCGCAAGCGTGTGGCCGTGCGGGCGTTACCCGCTCCGCGCGACGCGCTGGGCGTCGGCGAAGACGCGGGAGCGAGACGATGAGTTTGATCGTGTGTGAGGGCTGCGGGCGGCACGTGCACGAGGGCGAGCGCGCCTGTCCGTTCTGCGGTGTAACGCTGCGCGCGGAGGCGCCCGCGGCGTCGGCGGGCATGGCGCGGGCGGCCCTGCTGACGGCGCTCACGGTGGCCGCGGGGATGAGCCTCCAGGCGTGCTACGGCGGCCCGCCGAGGCCCCACGCGTACAACGAGGTGGGTCCGCGCGACGGAGGCGCCACGATGCAGGTGGCCGCCCCCGCGCAGAAAGAGTAGCGGCGGCTCAGAAGGGGATGTCGTCGTCTTGCGACGAGCCGTACTCGTTGAGGGGCTGGTAGGTGGGCTCGGGCGGGGCGGCGGCGGGCGCGCGGCGCGCGGGGGGGGCGTTGTTGCGGGCGCGCGGCGCCGGGGCCGACGAGGGGTCGCCCTCGCGCAGGCGGGCCGACCAGGCGCGGGCGCGGGCGGCGTCGAGGCGGCCCCACTTGCTCTTGGGCGCGCCGTTCTTGTCGACGGCGTTGCTCTCGTCGTCGCGCTGGGCGAACCACTCGAAGGTGTCGGCCAGCATGTCGAGGAAGGCCGGCTCGCAGGCCGAAAACTTCTGGCCCTTGTAGTCGGTGCCCGTCCAGCGCTTGGGCATGAAGCGCACCTCGGGGTCGCCGCGCGGGCCGTCGATGTCGACGTCGATGTCGTTCTGCGCGGTGTTCGCTGAACCGTTGCTGCGGGGCGCCGACGCGCCGCCCTTCAGCGCGGCCAGCACGGCGTCGAGCTTGCGTTCGATGCGGTCGAGGCGATCTTCGGTGGTGCTCATGGGTTGGGTCTCTGTTGTTCCGTTGGGTGCGCTCGCGACGCGTCTCTCACGCGCGAGCGGCTGACCCTGACCTTGCGCGAAAGCGCCCCGCCGCGCCACTTCACGGGTGACATACCCTGTCACAACCGAAACATCGTGTTCGCAGCGGTGCGCGCGCTTGACACGGGGGGCGCGATGGCCGAAACGCGAGGGCCATGAGCACCGACGCACGCTACGAGTTGTTCTACTGGCCCGGGCTTCAGGGCCGCGGCGAGTTCGTTCGGCTGGCCTTCGAAGACGCGGGGGTGGCCTACGTCGACGTAGCGCGGCTCCCCGAGGCGCAGGGCGGCGGCGCGGGGGCGGTCGTGCGGCTCCTGCGCGACGAGTCGCTGGCGACGCCCGCGCTCGCCCCGCCGGTGCTGCGCGTGGGGAGCGTGGTGGTGGCGCAGACGGCGAACATTCTCCAGTTCGTGGCGCCGGCCCTCGGCCTCGTGCCCGACGACGCCGCGAGCCGCGCGTGGGCGCACCAGCTTCAGCTTACGGTGGCCGACGTGGTGAGCGAGGTCCACGACACGCACCATCCCATTTCGACGGGCCGTTACTACGAGGAGCAGAAGGCCGAAGCGAAGCTGCGCGCGCGCGATTTTCTCGCCATGCGCCTGCCGAAGTTTCTCGGGTACTTCGAGCGCGCCCTCGCCCGCAACGGGGGCACCTACTTCGTGGGCGGCGCGGCCTCGTACGTCGACCTCTCGGTGTTTCAGATCATGGTGGGCCTCGCGTACGCGTTTCCGCGCGCGATGGCCGCCGCCGAGGCGCAGCACCCGCTGCTCGTGGCCCTGCGCGACCGCGTGGCCGCGCGCCCCAACATCGCCGCGTACCTCGCCTCGCCGCGGCGCCTCGCCTTCAACGAGAACGGCATCTTTCGGCGCTACCCCGAGCTCGACCTCGCGGAGTAGTCAGGGCCGCGACGTGCACGGCGAGTCAACTCTCATCATTCCCCCAATTCTCGTCGGGCGCGGCGCAAGCCCCCACCCCCGCTACCGCGCGCCCCGCCCCCGCGGGAGCGCTGACGTGGGGACACATCTCCAGACTCCCTTGATTTCCGCGCGGACGTGCGTGTCGCGAGCATTGGAGCTCTACTG
>CAISKJ010000765.1 GCA_903885885.1 uncultured delta proteobacterium | reverse complement strand
GTTCAATCACATGCTGTGCGGCATCGTCGCGCTCGCAGCGGGCGGCGTGCTCTGGCTCGGCTACGACCGGCCCGTGCCCGCGGCCCTCACGGCGGGGCTCAACCTGGTGGTGGGTGAGGCCAACATCTTCACGAAGCCGCGGCGCGCCTACAACGCGCGCAACGACGCGCGGGTGGCGTGGCAGCTCGCGCCGACGCTGAACGGGGTTCAGGTCGTCGGCGCCTGGTAGCTCACGCGAGCTCGGCCTTCACGCGGCTCGCCACGAGCTCGACGGCGGCGCTCACGTCGACGAGCGACACGTCTTTCTCGGTGCGCGCCTTGAGCTCCACCTTGCCCTGGTCGAGCGTCTTCTTGCCCACCGTGAGCCGCAGCGGCACACCGAGCAGGTCGGCGTCCTTGAACTTCACACCGGGGCGCTCGTCGCGGTCGTCGAGCAGCACCTCGACGCCCAACGCCGTGAGCTCCTCGTAGAGCTTCACGGCCGTCTCCATCACCGCGCCGTCGTTCTGCAGCGCCGTGATGATCACGTGGTACGGCGCGATCGCCATGGGCCAGCGGATGCCGCTCTCGTCGTAGCGCTGCTCGATCGCGGCCGCCACGAGGCGCGACACGCCGATGCCGTAGCAGCCCATCACGATGTGCTTCTCCTGGCTCTTGTCGTCGAGAAATTTGGCGCCCATCTTGGCGGTGTAGTGCGTGCCCAGCACGAAGATGTGGCCGCCCTCGATGCCCTTGTACTCCTCGAGGCCGCCGCCGCACGACGGGCACAGGTCGCCCTTGCCGACCGCGCGCAGGTCGGCCCACGAGGCCCGCTCGCCGAGCGCGTTCACGGCCAGCGGCATGCTCATGTGCTTCACGTGAAAGCCCGCCTTGTTGGCGCCCACGATGGTGTCGACGGCGCTCGTGAGCTCCCGATCGACGAGCACCTTCTCGACGCCCGCGGGAAGCCCCTGCGGACCGATGTAGCCCGCCACGACACCGCGCGCCGTGAGCTCCTCGTCTTCGGCGGGGCGGAGCCACTGGGCGCCCGTCTCGCGCGCGAGGGCCACCTCGTTGATGCGCCGATCGCCGCGCACGAACACCAGCACGAGCTGCCCCGCGTCGCCCGGCGCCTTGCCGTAGAGAAACGCGCCCGCCTTGACGGTCTTCGTCGCGTCGACGCCCAGAAACTCGGCCACCTCTTCGATGGTCTTCTTGCCCGGCGTGGCCACCTCTTTGGGGCGCTGCGTCGAGGCTTCGACGGTCACCGCGGCGGCCTCGACGGGCTTCGCGGTGGCGGCCTCGACGTTGGCCGCGTAGTCGCACTGCGTACACACGACGATCGCGTCTTCGCCGGTCTCGGCGAGAATCTGAAACTCGGCGCTGGTGCTCCCGCCCATGGCGCCCGAGTCGGCGGCCACGATGCGAAAGTCGAGGCCCACGCGCTTGAAGATGCGAATGTACGCCTCGCGCATCGTGCGATAGCTGGCGAGCGCGCCGGCCTCGTCGACGTCGAAGCTGTACGCGTCTTTCATCAGAAATTCGCGGCAGCGCAGGAGGCCCGCGCGGGGCCGCGCCTCGTCGCGATACTTCCACTGAATCTGGTAGAGGTTGATCGGGAGCTGGCGGTACGAGCGCACCGTCGCGCGCACCATGTCGGTGATCACCTCTTCGTGCGTGGGGCCGAGGTGATAGTCGTTGCGCTTCTGATCCTTGAGGCGAAAGAGGGTCGAGCCGAAGAGGTCCCACCGGCCCGTCTCTTTGAAGAGATCGGCGGGCACCAGGGCGGGCATCATCACCTCGAGGGCGCCCGCGCGGTCCATCTCGGCGCGCACGATGCCCTCGACCTTCTTCAGCACCCGCAGGCCCAGCGGGAGAAACTCATAGATGCCCGCGCCGATCTGGCGAACGTAACCGCCGCGCAGCAAGAGTCGGTGCGACGGGTTCTTGCGCGCCTCGGCGGGGTCTTCGCGCAGCGTAGGAATGAACGACCGTGAATAACGCATGGGAGGCCTCCAGAAAGGGGGCCGAACGCTACGGGACCGACGCCCCGAGCACAAGCGTCACACGCGGGTCAGAGCCTGCCGCGGAGGGCGTCGGCGCGCAGCTTCCACACCATGCCGATGGCCTCGGCGAAGATCTTCCGCGACATCTTCGAGGCGCCCGCCCTGCGGTCGACGAAGGTGATGGGCACCTCGGCCACCTTGAGCCCGCGCTGAATGCCACGGTACGTGAGCTCGATCTGAAACGAGTACCCGTTGCTCTTCACCGACGAGAGCCCGATGGCCTCGAGCGCGCGCCGCGTGAAGGCCTTGTAGCCCGACGTGAGATCCCTCACGCCGATGCCCAGGATGGTGCGCGAGTACACGCTCCCGCCCTTGGAGAGCAGGTGACGGCCGAGGCCCCAGCCCTCGACGCCGCCACCGGGAATGTTTCGCGACCCGATCACAATGTCGGCGCCCGCCTCGATGGCGCGCAGCATGTCGGGCACGTAGCGCGGGTCGTGCGAGAGGTCGGTGTCCATCTCGAACACCACGTCGTACTCGCGCGCGAGGGCCCACGCGAAGCCCGCGAGGTACGCGCTCCCGAGGCCCATCTTGCCCGCGCGGTGCATCACGTGAATGCGCGGGTCGCGCGCGGCCATCTCGTCGGCGAGCTTGCCCGTGCCGTCGGGCGAGTTGTCGTCGACCACGAGCACGTCGCACCCCGCCTCGACGCCGAAGAGCAGCGCCACGAAGTTCTCGAGGTTCTCACGCTCGTTGTAGGTAGGCGTAATCACAAGCACGCGCCGCCGGGACATCGCGCGAGACCGTACGCGCGCACCCCACCGCCCCGCAAGACGCTTGTAACCCTCGCGCGCCGCGCGACGATGTTGTTACCCTCCGCGGCCGTGATGGGATCCCGTTGGTGCCCGGCGCTGTGCCTCCTCGCGTACGCGTCGACGGCCGACGCGTCGCCGCAAGACCTCTTCGGCTACGGCGCGCGCGCCGTCGCGATGGCGGGCACGGGTACCGCCTACGCCGACGACTACGGCGCCGTGTACGCCAACCCCGCGGCCCTCTCGCGCGCCCGCGATCGCAGCCTCACGCTCGGCTACGCGGGCACGGGCTTCGGCCTCTCGCTCGACGACCGCTACTTCGCCGCCGCGCCCGGTCGCGCCACCGTCATCGGCCTGTCGTTTCCGCTCCCCTTCGGCGGTGTTCTTCGCAACCGCGTGGGCCTCGGCCTCGGGTTCTTTACGCCCACCGACGTGATCGTGCGCGGTCGCATCTTGCGCGGCGAGACCCCGCAGTTTGTGGTGCTCCCCGATCGCGTGCAGTCGGTGGCGCTGCAGGCGGGCGTCGGCGTCGACGTGGGCTACGGGGTGCGCGTGGGCGCGGGCTTCATGGCGCTCGCCGCGCTCACGGGCTCGGTGCTCGTCACCAATGACGCCTCGGGCCGCTCCACATCGCGCATCGACGACCAGCTCATCGCCTCGTACGCGCCCGTCGTGGGCGCGAGCTGGGAGCGCGGCGCCTGGCGCGTGGGGGCCACCTTTCGCGGCGAGCTCGTGGCGCGCTTCGGGGTGACGATCTCGGCGCCCGAGCTGGGCATCCCGGTGCCTCCGCTCAACATCGCGGGCGTGGCCCAGTACGACCCCGCGCAGCTGCAGGTCGAGGGCGCGTGGCAGCGCAACGGCTTCACCGTGGCCCTCGCCGTGACGGGCAAGCGGTGGAGCGCGTACCCCGGCCCCTCCGAGGCCACCACCGCGACGAGCCAGGCGCCGCCGGCGCCCGAGTTCACCGACACGCTCGTGCCCCGCGTCGCCGTCGAGCACCGATGGACCTTCGACGGAGGCCCGCAGCTCGTCGCGCGCGGAGGCTACTTCTACGAGCCCTCGCCCGCCCCCGCGGCCACGCCGACGCGGCAGTACCTCGACGCCGACCGCCACGCGTTCACCTTCGGCGTGGGCCTCTCGACGGGCGGAGCGGGATCGCGCTTCTCCTTCGACGCCTTCGGTCAGGTGCACGCGCTCGCCGCGCGCGAGGGCGCCTCGGTGACGGGCGCGCCCATGCGCTACGGCGGCTCGCTGTGGCACCTCGGCGTCACGGCCTCGGTGACCTTCTAGGAGCGCGCATGAAGAAGCCCTCTGCCCTCGTGCTCGCGCTCACGCTGGCCCCCTCCCTCGCGGCGGCCAACCCCCTCGACATGTACGGCCTCGGCGCGCGCTCGACCTCGCTCGCGGGGGCGGTGAGCGCCGACGTGCACGACACCTCGGCCGTCTATTACAACCCCGCGGGCCTCGCGCGGCTGCGCGGGCTGCGCGTCGACCTCGGGTACTTTCACGCCGAGCCGAGGCTCTCGATCAACGGGCGCGACACCGGCGTGGCGCCCTCGCACGGCCTCGTCGCGGGCATCGCGTCGCCCGGTCGCATCTTCGGCCTTCCCTTCGCGGTGGGCATCGGGCTGCACCTGCCCGACGATCGCCTCTCGCAGGTGCAGGCGGTGCCGCAATCGCAGCCCCGCTGGGAGCTCTACGGCGTTCGCCTCCAACGGCTCTACATCGCGGCCATGGTGGCGGTGTCGCCCCTTCGATGGCTGCGGCTCGGAGGCGGCGTGGCCTTCATGGCCGCCACGCGCGGCACCGTCGACATCACCGGCGCCATCTCGCTCACCAACGGGTCTGACACCTCGCTCACGCACACCGTCGACGTCGACCTCTCGGCCGTTCGCTACGCGCAGTTTGGCGCGCAGGCCGACCTCGGCCGCGGCGTCTCCGTGGCCTTCACGTGGCGCGAGCGCTTCGCCCTCGACCTCACCATCGACCTCGCCCTCCGCGGGCGCATCGTGGCCGGGCCCGTGAGCGACCCCAACTCCATCGCCGTGCCGGGCACCTATCGCCTCCAGTCGCGCACGGTGGCGGCGTATCAGCCCGAGCAGTGGGTGTTCGGCGGCGCGTGGGTCATCAACCCCCGATGGCGCGTCATGGTCGACCTCACGTGGGCGCGCTGGTCGTCGTACGAGAACCCCACCTCGTCGCTGCGCACCTCGCTCGACCTCACGCTCCCGGCGGC
>CAISKJ010000764.1 GCA_903885885.1 uncultured delta proteobacterium | reverse complement strand
GCGCCGCGGCGAGGCCGACGCCACGCGCGCGCTGATCGAGCGTCTGCGCGAGGACCCCGATCCCCTCGTGCGCTCGGCCGCGGCGATGGCGCTCGGCGGTCATGGGCGCGAGGCCGCGGAGGCCCTTCGCGCTGCGCTCGCCGAGGGCGACGCGATCGTGCGCATGGCCGCCCCGGCGGCGCTCATGGCGGCGTCGCCCGATGAGGGGGCCACGGCGCTGTCGCCGCTCATGACGCCGGAGTTCACCAACCTCTCCATCGAGGTGGCCCGCGTGCTCGCGGCGCGCCACGACGAGCGCGCTGAGCGGTACGTGCTCGACGCGCTCCACCACGCGCGCGCTGCGCTGCGCCCGCAGGCCGCGGTGGCGGCACAGGCCCTCGGCGAGCAGCACGGCGCAGGGCTCGCGGCGTTTCGTCGCGACGCCGACCCCGAGGTCGCGATCCGCGTGGCGGCGATTCTTGTGCGTCGCGACCGCTTTCGGGCCGAGGCGATCGAGGCCCTGCGCCCCCTCGCGGCGCGCCCCGACGGCTTCGTCGCGGTGCGCGCCCTCGGCGTGCTTGCAGGGGCAAGCGACACATGGGCGCGCGGACCCATTCGCGAGGCGTTTCAGTCGAGCGACGCGAACGTGCGTCGCCTGGCCGTGATCGCGTGGCCCCAGGCGATCGGACCGCAGAGCGGCGACTGCGGGCCCCTCGCGCCGCTGCTGCGCGACCCTGATCGCTCGGTGGCGCTGCTGGCCGCGATGGAGATCGTGCTCATCGCCGCGCGGTGACCTTCACTCGTCGAAGAAGAGCGGCTCGCGCTTGCGGACGAAGCGCTCGACGATGGCCCGGTCGGTCGGTGAGAGGTCGAGGAAGCGAACACCCAGGCCGGGCGGCACGTGCCGTTCGGCCATGCCTGCGCGCACCCAGCGAACCTCGGCGCGGGCCTCGAGCGTGTGCTCAATGCCCGGGAGCGTGAAGCGCACCGTGATGACGTCCCCGCACTTGCGCGGCAGGTACGTGACGACGAAGAGCCCGCCCTCGGAGATGTTCTCGGAGAAGCCCTGGTAGAAATTGTCTTCGCTGAAGAAGGTGATGTCGGCCTCGACGTCGACGCGGTCGCACTGGCGCAGCTCGCGAGGGTTGACGCTCGGCGACAGTTGGGTCCGTTGGGCTTCTTGGTACATCGATAGTGCCTCCACCCAGACAGCAACGGCGGCGCCGAAAAAACCTTGAGCCCGGTTCGGGTTTCTTCGTGGGTCAGGCTACGTCGTAGGCGTGATCGTGATGCGCGTGCGCAGGCGAGGCGTCGACCTCGGTGATGCCGCTCAACAGATCCTCGATCGCGCGCGCCTGCGCCGCCGCGACGCGCAGGCGCCACTCGGAGGGTGAGCCGGGACGCTCGGCGAGCACGGTGAGGGAGTCTGCGAGGGCGCGCGCGAGCACGCGGAGCCCGGACACCGAAACTTGTTCGGGATCGCTCATCGAAATCTCCTGTTCGCTCGTGTGAGCAACGAGGTCGTTGAGGCGCTCGTCACCGACCTGTGCGTGTACGCCCCTTGACCGGCATTATCGTAAGGGCGGCGGGCGCGCTGTCACCTGGGACGCGATGATTTTCCTGCTGCGCGCGGCCGCTCAGCGTAGGTCGGGAGGAGCGCCGACCGACACGGTGAGCGTGTGGGTCGCGCTGCGGGCTCCGCTGCGAATCGCGACGAAGCGGTGCTCGCCTGCGGTGGCGGTCCAGCGGTCGCCGGAGAGCGGCGCGCCGTCGACCTCCCAGGTGACGTCGCGCGCGGGGGCACCGCGCCAGGTCGCCCGGAGCTGCGCCGCGGGTGGTGCGCGCGTCGGGTCGAGGAGCCACCGCGCGCCGTCGCGGGGCTCGACGACGACCGGGAGGTCACCGCGCGGCGTCGCGTGCACGGGCTCGTCGCCGAGCACGATGCCCGCGGGGTGCTGCCGCGCCACCCACGCCGCGTAGCGCGACGAGACGATGGCGCGCCCGTGCGCGTCGTGCGCGGTGCACGTCTCCTGCGGGGTCGCGTCGCGGGCGAAGCGCTCGCTCACGATGCGCGTGCAGCGCGGTCCGGGGCGCAGGCCCGAGTGCGCGCACACGGCGCCCTCGACGAGCTGTGACGGCGGCAGCGTCGGCGCTTCGAAGCGCTCGCCGATGCGCTCGACCTCGGAGAGCACGCGGGCCGCGGCGGGCGCGGCGGCTTCGAAGCCCGACACGGTGTTCATGCCCGCGCCCGACGGGTCACCGAGCCATACGACGACGGTGAAGCGCCGCGTGGCGACGGCGGCCCACGCGTCGCGCCAGTTCGAAGAGGTGCCCGTCTTGAGCGCGAAGGTCGCAGACCCGACGAGCTCGCGCAGATCGGATCCGAACGCGTCGGCGCGGGCGACGGGGTCGGAGAGTATGTCCCACGTCAGGGCGGCGGCGTCGGGGGTCATCACGGTGACGCCGCGCGCCGCGCTCGCGGGCACGAACGAGAGCGGCGCCGAGGTGCCGCCGCGCGCGAGCGATGCGTACGCACGGGCGAGCTCGAGGGCCGTGACGTCGGCGCCCCCGAGCACCACCGCCGCGCCGTAGTGGGCTGCGTCTTCGGGGGCGCGCAGACCCAGCGCGCGCAGTCGGGCGACGACGCGCTCGGAGCCCACGCGCCCCGCCGCGTCGAGGGCCGCGAGGTTGAGCGAGGCGGCGAGCGCCACGCGCGCCCGCACGGGGCCGCGCTCGCGGCCGTCGTAG
>CAISKJ010000763.1 GCA_903885885.1 uncultured delta proteobacterium | reverse complement strand
CGCGACGACGGGCCCCCCCTCGCTGGTCCCGCTCGTCTTCAACGGGAGCCTCGCGCCCTACTTCGCCTCGCCGGGAGACATCGACGTGAGCGCCGTTCCAGGCACCCCCGGGATGGCGCCCCCGCACGACGACATGATCTTCAGCGCACGGCGCCTCGCAGACACCGGGGTGGTGTACCTCGCGGGCGGGGTGAGCGCGCTCACCATGGGGGCCGGAGGCTATGTGCCCTACGCCGGGGCCGAGCCCGTCACCGACGTGAGGGCCGTCGAATGAGCGGCGCAGCGTTCGACCGGCGGGCGCCGCGACGGCACCGGGCCTACTCCGCAGGGCTGCTCGCCGGGGCGCTCGCGCTCGCGGCCGCGAAGCCCGCGGTCGCGCAGGCGCAGACCGCGCAGATCGCCGAGGCGCGCACGCTCTTCGAAGAGGGCATGCGCCTCGTCGAGGCCGAGCGCTGGGGCGAGGCGCTCGAGTTCTTTCGTCGCTCGCGCGCGCTCGCCGAGCGGCCGAGCACGGTGTTCAACACTGGCAGCGTGCTCGTGCGGCTCGGGCGCATGGCCGAGGCGATCGAGACGCTCGAGGCGTTTTTGCGCGTGAGCGACGCCGCCGCCAACCCCGCCGAGCGCGCCGAGGCGCAGCGGCTCCTGGGCGAGGCCCGCCTCGCGCAGGGGCGCCTCGCGCTCGTCCTCAGCGTCGCCGACGCCAGGGTCTTCGTCGACGCCGGGCTCGTCGCGGGCGCCGGCGAGCGTCGCGCGCTGCTCCTCGACCCGGGCACGCACAACCTTCGCGTGGTGGCCAGCGGCTACGCGGAGGAGTCGCTCTCGGTGAGCGTGCTGCCGGGGCAGTCGCAGTCGCTCGCGGTGACGCTCCGGGCGATGCCCACGCGCCTGCTGCTCACCCTCGCGCCCGCGAGCGCGCAGGTGGCCCTCGACGGGGTCGCGCACGGCGCCGCGCGCACCTTCGACGTCGCGCCCGGCGCGCACGCCCTGGGGCTGAGTGCGGCGGGCTATCTCCCCATCGAGCGCACGTTCAACGTTGCGCTGGGGCAGAGCCTCTCGCTCGACCTGGCGCTGTCGAACCGCCCATCGACCGGCATCACCGCGAGCCCGTGGTTCTGGACGGCCGTCGGCGCCGTGACGCTGGGCGCGGTCGTCGCGGTGGCCTTCGCCGCCGCGCCCACGCAGCTCGCCCCCTACGGAGGCAGCACGGGGGTGGTGATCAGCGGGGCTTCGAGCGCACCCTGAGGCCCGCGCCCGCGGCAGTTCTCGGCGCCTGGAACTCTACTTCCAGGCGCCTGGAACTCTGCGCTGAGGCCCGTGGGAGCGCGCGCGACGCGCCTTCGTCTACCCGCCCGCGAGGCGGTCGGCCTTCGCGCGGGCGACGGTGATGTGCACCTTGTCGCGCCCGACGCGCACCGCGGCGCCCGCGAGGCCCGCGTCGCGGAGGGCCTTCTTCACGGCCTTGAGCGTGGCGGCCTCGGCGCGGGCCCGATCGCGCGCGGCGGCGGTCTTCGGCGCGCCCGAACGCACCGCGCGGGTGGCGGCTTCGATCTCGCGGAGCGACGCCTTCGAGACGGGCTTCGCGCCCACGCGCGCATCGGCCGCGACGAGGCCCGCGGGCGAGTCGTCGGCGGGCGTGGCGTCAGTGTAGGCCACCAGGGCGAAGGCCCGCTCCTGCCCGAGGCGCAGCGCGTCTTCGCGGGGCACCCTGCGCACGATCGCGATGAGCTTGTTGGCCTGCGCGTACGAGAAGAGGCCCTCGGCCTTGACGAAGGCGCGCAGGCTCGCGTGCCCCGCCGCGGCGTAGATCTTCTTCTCGAGCATCTCGCGCAGGGCCTCGCCGAGGTCGTAGAAGCTCTCCACGATGTCGGTCATGCGGCGGCGCATGAGCGCCACGAGCTCGTCGTAGCGGGCCTTGTGCCGCGCCAGCGCTTCGGATTTTGTGCGCGCGATGAGGTCGTTCGCGCCCTTGTTCGCCTTCGCCATGCTTCACGCTCCGTAAGGGGCCGCGAGCGTCGCACGGCGCCCGCGCGTCCGTCATCCCCTGGCAACCGCGCTCAGAGTTCTCGGCGCCTGGAACTCTAGTTCCATGCGCCTGGAACTCTCCGCCCGCCTACAATCCCCCCCACGCCCCCGCGACCGCCCGCACCGCGTCGCCCAGCGTGAGCGTGCGCGCCATCGCGGGAGCGCCCGTCGCGCCTCGGCACTGGCAGCGCTGGCGCGGCAGGTGGCTGCCTGCCCCGTTCCACCTCTTGCATGCCCGTCCCTCGGGGTATAGTACCCGTTGCCTGCCAAGGGATGACGGGCGAATGCTCCGGCGCGTTAGACTGCCCCTGCCACGCATGCATCGAAACGGCGAGGGCGGCAGTCTCCCTGGGCTCAGGACGGCTGGGCCTGATCCTCCCAAATCGGGCCGATGCGCTGCTCGTCTTTCGGCTTTCCGAGCGCCAAGGCCCGGCGGTGACCGTCGGGTCGCTCTCGTCGCACGATTGGAGCCAGGCGTACGTGGTCGTTGACCCCGCTTGCTTGGATGATTACGTGATAATCCGCTTCCCCAGCGCACCTCGGCCTCTGCCAAGCTCCGGAAGGTTCGTTGGCTGCTTTCTGTTCTTCGACCGCCGCGTTCAGCTTGCAGATGAACGCGATGCCGAGCTCTTGGCGTGGTTCAAGGCGGAAGAATTGCGGCAGGAGCGGTGGTGGCGGCAGCGCGCAGTAGCCGTTCTGCTTGGCCTGCATTCGCGTGTGGGAGCAATCAGCGCACTGAGGGTGCTGTCCGCGGATACGATTAGGCCCATCCTGCGTATCATGCGGCGTGCATCTGGGCCAGGCCTGGAGACGCATCATCCCTCCGCAGAAAAAGCTGCCCTCGCCGCCAAACTACTCGCCGCCAAGGCCCACGCCGCCGAGGCCGCCGCCGCCCGGGCAGCCGCCGCCGAGGCCGCCGCCGAGGCCGCCGCCGCCGAGGCCGCCGAGGCCGTG
>CAISKJ010000762.1 GCA_903885885.1 uncultured delta proteobacterium | reverse complement strand
CGTGCGTTGCCGCGTCGGTCGCCTCGAAACGCCCGCAGACTAGGCAACCGCCCACCCTACGTCAACGCAAACAATGGGCCCCGGCGCGTTCTTCAGTGAGCGTATTCTGCCCGTGCGCTAAGCGCCGCGTGCTCGGCCCAGCGGCCGAAGAGGGGGAGCGGCGCGAGGCACGCCACGGCCGCGAAGAGGTACGCCGCGGTGACCCCGAGGCGGTCGCCCAGCACGGCGCCGACGAGCCCGCCGAGCCCGATGGCGAGCGCGTTGAGGCTCGTGAGCACCGTGTAGTGCAGGGCCGCGCGCTCGCGCTGCGTGGCCGTCATGAGGGCCGCGAAGAGCACCGTGGTGCCCGCCCCGCTCGCGAAGTGCTCAGCCCCCGATGGCCGCCGTGGTGAGCGCGCGGGGGCAGCCCAGCGCCGACGCCGCCACCAGCGGGAGCACCGCGAGCGCGTGCAGCACCGCGCCGGTGACCAGCGCGCGACGCTCGCCGAGCCAACGGTGCAGCGCTCCGCCCGCGAGGGATCCCGCCACGGCGCAGGCCGCGCCCAGCGTGACGGCGAGGGCGCCGATGTGCTCGACGGACCATCCCGCGTCGACGAGCATGGGCTTGATGAGCCCCGCGGCCGCGTGGATGCCGAGCTTGTACGTGACGGCCACGGCGGCCACGGTGCGCGCGGGCCCGCGCACGAGGTGGCCGAGCACAGACTTGAGCTCGGCGCCGTGGGTGCGGGCCGCGGCGTCGGGCGCGGCGCGGTAGGGCGTTGCGTCGGAGGCGGTCGCGGGCTCGTCGTCGCGCAGGGCGAAGGCGCCGAGGGCCGCGAGCGCGATGAGGGCGCCGCACGCGAGGAGCGTGGGGCGCGCGCCGAGCCAGCCCGAGAGGGTGAGCATTCCGCCGCCGCCGACGATCATGCCGAGGCGGTAGCCCGCGACCTGCGCGGAGTTGCCCCAGCCGCGCTCGTGCTCGGCGAGGGTGCGCACCGCGAAGGCGTCGACGAAGATGTCTTGCGTGGCGGCGACGACGGCCGCGACGCCCGTGAGCGCGCACCACGGCGCGAGCGCGCGCGGGCCGCCCACGAGGGCGTACGAGGCCATGACCGCGGCGAGCACGAGCTGCAGCGCGAGGAGCGCGGCGCGGGCCCGCGGGCGCACGCGCGGGTGGTCGGCGACGCCGGCCCACAGGGCCTTCAACTGCCACGGGAGCTGGAGCCACCCGAACATGGCGATGGCCGAGCGCGAGAGGCCCACCTGGCGCAGCACCACGGGGAGGTACTCGGCGGCGAAGCCGAAGGGCACCCCCTGCGCGGCGTAGAGGAGCGAGAGCGCCGCGAGCACGGTGACCCTTCGCGGAGGGTCACCCGGCGGGGTCGACACGACGCTCCAGAAAATCGACCACGCGGCGGTTGATGAGCTCGGGCTGCTCGATGGGCGCGGTGTGCGTGGCGCCCGCCACCATGAGGATCTCGGCGTCGGGGATCTGCCGGGCCATCTGCTCGGCGTAGCGCGTGGGGGTGAAGGTGTCGCGCTCGGCGGCCACCACGAGGGTGGGCGTGCGCACGGCGGTGAGCAGGTCTTCGGCGCTGTGGTCGCCCGCGGCGCGGAGCATCTTGAAGAACATCACCGGGTCGAGGGTGGTGATGTGTTCGAAGTACGGCAGCAGGTCTTCGGTGCGAATGCGCAGGGCGTCGACCTCGCCGAACATGCGCGCGAACCACACCATGAGGTCGGCGGGGCCGTTGGCCCACAGCGCCCGCGCGATGCGCGGGTGGCGCTCGAGCTGGTCGATCACCGCGGGGAGCCAGTGCACGAGCGCGTCGGTGCCGTGAAAGGTGCGCGTGATGCGGCCGTAGCTGCCGCAGACGAGCACGAGGCCCGCGACGCGCTCGGGGTGCTGACGGTACGCCTCGAGGCACACCTGCGTGCCCATCGAGTGGCCGATGAGCGTGGCGCGCGTGACGCCCGCGTGGGCCAGCATCGCGTGGAGGTCGCGCGCGTGGTCGGCGATGCCCACGCGCGAAGGGTCGAGCGGCGGGCCCGAGCGGCCGTGGCCGCGGTAGTTCCAGTGCAGGACGCGGTGGCGCGCGGCGAGGGCGGGGCGGAGGTACTTCCACACGAAGCCGTCGCAGGCGATGCCGTCGCAGAGTACGACCGCGGGGCCGTCGCCGAAGCGCTCGTAGAAGAGTCGCGTGCCGTCGGGGCCGAGGGCGAAATCTTCGAGGGGCGACGCGCTGGGAGGAGAGGAGTGACGCAAGTGCACCGACGCCGCGCTGGGGGAGTGAGAGTGTGCGGCGACGGTCAGTCTTCGTCGCGCCCGCGGGGGTCGTCGGAGGCCTCCATGTCGGGCACGTCGTTGACCGACGGGAGCTTGCGGATCTCGGCCCGCGCGAGCTTCCACGCGCGCTGCATCACCCACGAGAGCGATCGGTCGAGACGCATCGCCTCCTGCTGGATCTCGACCAGCATCGACTCCGGGAAGTAGAGGCTCTGCTTGCGCTTGTCGCTCTGCGACATCGACGGCTCCTTACGCTACCGGTGAACTCTCGCTCCTGGCCGCGCGCGGTGCGGAGCGTCTCTCGTGCGGGTTGGGCGCTGCGAAGCGCTGCGCCGCCCGCGAATCGGTGACATCAGGCAGTACCCGCCAGCGCCACGGCCTGTCAAGCGTGTGTGCGCCCCGCCCCCGCCACTCGCCGATTGCCTCCGAGGCGCCGCGGGTGCGACCCTCCGCCGGGAGAGATATGGCCGACGCGAACGCATCACCGCAGTCGAGACCGCCGGGCGCGTGGCTGGCGCGCGTGCAGATGTTCGCGGGCCTCTCGCCGCGCGCGCTCGACCAGCTGCTCGCGCTCGTGACCGAGGTGCGGCACCCCGCGGGCGAGGTGCTGTTTCGCACGGGCGATCCGGGCGATCGCATGTACGTCATCGTCGAGGGGCGCATCCGCATCTCGCGCGAGGTTCCGGGCATGGGCGAAGAGGCCCTGGTGGTGCTCGGGCCCGGTGACTGCTTCGGCGAGCTGGCCATTCTCGACGACGCGCCGCGCAGCGCCGACGCCCACGTTCACGAGACGTGCAAGCTGCTCGAGATTCGCAAAGACAAGCTCGAGCACCTGCTCTACACGAACCGCGACATCGGCTACGAGGTGCTCTGGAACCTCGTGCGAACGCTCTCGGCCAGGTTGCGCGAGACGACCGACAAGGTGACCTTTCTCGCCGTCACCGGGCGCTTTCAGTAGCCTTCCACGCGAGCACGCGGGGGCACTCGGGGTCGGGCGCGAAGCCCCCCGTGAGGTGCTCGCTCACGATGCGGCAGCCGCCGCGACACACCGTGCGAAGACCGCACGACGCGCAGGGCTCGGGCCGCTCGCGCACCGACGCGCGAAAGCGCTCGAGCTCCGGCGCGCTCTCCCAGCGCTCGGCGAGCGATCCCTCTGCGGGGGCGGGCTCGCGCGTGACGAAGCTGCACCCGGCGAGCGATCCGTCGCGGCGCACGGCGCCGAGGTGTCGGCCCGCCTCGCAGCCGAAGACGCCGAAGCGCGCGAGCTGCGCGGCATCGGTGAGCGTCTCGGAGAGCAGCGGCACCGTCGCGCAGTCGACGCGGATCGAGATGCCCTCGCCGTGCTCTTCGGCGATGGCGCGCAGCGCGGGGGCGAGGGCGCGCACCTGGTCTTGCGTGAGCCTGCGGGCGAGGTAGTCGAGCGAGGCGGCGCGGCCCGCGGGCTTGTAGCGCAGCACCTGCACCTCGCGGGCGCCGAGCGCGCGGGCGTGGCGCACGGTGTCGGCGAGGTGCGCGAAGTTCTGCCGCGTGAGCACGTGGTTGAGGCCCACGGAGACGCCCGCGTCGAGGAGCGTGCGCGCCGCGCGGTCGGCCGCCGAGGCGCCGTCGTAGCCGCGCACGGCCTCGTAGCCGCCGCCGACGCCGTCGTGGCTCACGTTCACCTGCGCGAAGTCGCCGAGGGTGCGGGCGCGCGCGGGCGTGAGGCCGATGCCCGAGGTGGTGACCACGGGCACGAGGTCGAGGCCGCGGGCGTAGGTGGCGAGGGCGCCGAGGTCGTCGCGCAGCATGGGCTCGCCGCCGCCGAACGCGACGGTGAACACGCCCATCGCGGCGAGGCCGTCGAGCGTGCGCGCGAGCTCTTCGAAGGGAACGTCGTCGCCGTCGCGCGTGGCCGACTGGTAGCACCCCGAGCAGCCCGCGGGGCAGCGCGCCGTGACCGCCACGTGCACCTCGAGGGGCAGCGCGGGCGCTTCGGGGCGCGCGTCGTCCCACAGGGGAGTTTCTTCGACGTGGAGGGCGCGGGCGAGGGTGCGATCGACCGCGACGAGGGTGCCGTCGTCGACGCGAACCCACGCGCCGAAGCGCTCGGGGCGCGGCCTCACGGATCCGCCGACGGAGGTGCGGGCGGCGCCTCGACGGGAGGCGTCTCGGCGGGCGGGTCTTCGTCGTCGTGGGGGCGCAGCGCGGCGCTCACCGCGGCCACGATGGCGACGCCCGCGGTGGCCGAGAGAAAGAGCATCTCGACGGCGCTCCCGATGGACGAGCAGTTGGCGCCGGGGCCGCGGCGCACCGCGAGAATGTGCGACTGCACCTCGTCGTGGGTCACAGGTTGATTCCTTCGAGCATCATGGTGTCGAGCGTGTGCATCGTGAGAAACGACACGGCCAGCGCGGCGAGCATGCACACCAGCGCGCGCGCCACGCGGAGGGGGACGCGCGTGCTGCCGACGACGTTCCACGCGGTGGCGGCGAGGTACACCGCGAGGGCGCCCGCGCCGAGGAGGAGAAAGGGCGACACCTCGTGCTCGTCGTAGGCCTTGGCGAGCGCGCCGCCGCCGAGGGTGAGCACCGCGATCTGCGCCAGCGGGAGCGGGCGCCTCCACACGCGCAGCACCTCGCCCATGCGCTTCGCGCGCGCCGCGCGGAGGAGCGAGAGCGCCCCCGCCGCCGCCGTGACCGCCAGCGTGACCCACGACAGAACGCGCAGGAGCGAGCGGCGCGCGAGCACCTCGGCGTCGCGCTGCACCTCGGGGTCGACGCGCAGCGCGGTGATCTCTTGCGCCGCCACGCGCTCCTCGCCCATGAGCGTGCGCGCCTGCACCAGGCGCTCGGCCGCGAGGGAGCGGACCTCTTGCGCCGCGCTCGTGTCGCCCGCCAGACTGTGAAGCACCCGTGCAGCATCACGGGGCCTTTGTAAACGGTTGAGATACGCCTCGCCGACGAGCAGCTGCGCCTCGGCCCGCACGGCGCCCGCGGGAAAGGTCGCCATCGCGCGGTCGAGGCGCTGAATGCCCGCGAGCGTGTTGGCCGACTGCTCGTCGCGGCGCACGCGCTCGAGCGCCATGAGGGGCGCGAAGTTGCCCTCGGCGTGGTGCAAGAGGTCGTCGACGCGGGCCTGCGCGCGCGCCGCGAAGCGCGAGCCCGGGTCGCGCGCGATGAAGTCTTGATAGCCCGCGAGGGCGCGCGGAAAATCGAGCGCCTCGTCGGCCATCTCGGCGAGGTAGTACACCGCCGTGGCCGCCTCGCGCAGGCTCGCCGAGTGGGTGAGCGCGGTGAACATCTCGCGCGCGCGGTCGACCTCGCCGGCCTCCATCGCGTCGCGCGCGGCCTCGAGGGCGGGCGTGATCTGCGCGTGCGCGACGCCCGTGGAGAGCGCCACCGCGACGACGAAGCTCGCGAGCCCGCGCCGCACGCGCTCAGCCCCCGCGCGCGTGGCGGGCCGCCTCGGCGCCCGCGCGCGCACCCGACG
>CAISKJ010000761.1 GCA_903885885.1 uncultured delta proteobacterium | reverse complement strand
GCTCCTCGATGGGAACGTCGCCCCGCGCGGCCCCGCGGATCACCGCCGCGGCCACCTCGCCCGCGAGGTCGAGCGACTGCCCCTGCAGCACGCCCATCGCGCGCACGTCGGTGAGCGTGCGCGGACGCGCCTTCGCCACCAGCACCAGCGACGCGTTGGAGAGCACGCGCCCCGACGGCGTGTCCCACGCCTCGGCGGCCTGCTCGCGCACCAGGAACACCTCGCGCAGAATGGCCCGCGACGCCGCGCCGAGCTCCTTCGCGCCCTTCACGCGCGTGTACGCGGGGCGCAGCGACCCGTCGGGCCCGACCTCGTCGCGCACCTCGATGGCCTGGCGCAGCGCGTAGTCGGTCTCCTCGCGCACCTCGGGCTCGATGTCCTTCGCGCGCGCCTCGAGGGTGAGGGCGGCCGCGAGGCGCCCGAGGTCGCGCACGTCGCCCGCGAGGTAGGCCACCTCGCGCTCGCCGAGGGGGCGCCGCGCCCAGTCGTGCTGCTGCAAGGTCTTCTCGAGGGCGAGGCCGAAGCGGGCGCCGAGCAGCGACGCGAGGCCCGTCTCGCGCACGCCGAGAAAGCGCGCGAGCACCGACGTGTCGATCACGTTCGCGAGCGTGATGCCCGCGTCGCGCAGGAGCCGCGCGTCGAAGCCCGCGTCGTGGAGGATCTTCGGCGGCCCCGACGGGCCGAGCAGCGCCGCGAGGGGCGACAGGTCGGTGACGGCGAGCGTGTCGATGAGCACCACCGCGTCGGCGCTGCGGTCGTCGTAGGCGACGGCGAGCTGCATCACGCACAGGCGGCCGCGCCAGGCGTGCATGCCGTTGCTCTCACAATCGAGCGCGAGGCACGCGGCCGACGAGAGCGTAGGGAGCGCGGCGTCGAGCGCCTCGGGCGAAGAGACGAGCAGTGGGTCGCGCACGGTGGGGCGGCGCGTCTACCACGATCGCAGCGCGGCCGCGGCGACGACGTCGCGCACGAAGCCGTCGCCCTGCACCGTGAGCGAGCGCGCGAGGCCAGCGCGCGCGCCCGCGATGTGCACCGTCACCGCGTAGAGGTCGCCGCGGGCGCGGGGAATCCGCGCGAACACCGCCGTGGCCCGCGCCGTGAGGTCGCGCGTGTCGAGCGCGAGCGCGTCGGGCATGAGCACCTGCGCCTCGGCCGCCACCTCGACGCCCGCGGTGACGCCCGCGGTCGGAACCCGCAGGGCCACCACGGGCTCGTCGCCCGCGAAGGCCGTCGCGCGGGGCCAGCCGAGGGCGGGGTCGACCATCCACAGGTCGCCCTGCGCGTCGAGCCACGCGCCGCGCCGGTGCGCGTGGAGGAGCCACACGGGCCCCTCGGCGCCGCCGTCGCGCGTCGGGTCGGTGAGCGCGAGCGACACCGAGGCCTCGACGAGCGCGTCGCCGCGGCGCGCCTGGAGCCACGGCCCGAGCGCCGCGAAGTCACGCGCGCAGGCGCTGCGAAAGGTGCCCTCGAGGCGCTCGCACTGGCGCGCGTCGGCGTGCACGAGGGCGAGGCATCGGCCGCGGTCGGTGCCCGGCGCCGCGGCGC
>CAISKJ010000760.1 GCA_903885885.1 uncultured delta proteobacterium | reverse complement strand
GCCGCGCGGCGCTGAGGGCCCGCGCGCGTTCGCCCGCCACCGCGCGCCGCTCCTCGACGGCGCGCTCGAGCTCCGCGATGCGGGCCTCGCCCTGCTCGAGCGTCTCGAGCTCGTCGCGCGCCCGATCACGGAACGCCAGAATCTCTTCGACGGTGCCGCCATACTTGCGCTTGAGCCGCGCGAGGCGCTGCAGTCGATCCTCGAGGTCGGCGAGGCGCTCGGGGTCGGCCCGCACGGTGCGCGAGTAGCGACCGAGCTCGCGCGCGGCCTCTTGCACGAGGGTGCGCGCCTGCTCCACAAGGTCGTAGATGGGGCTCAGCGTGGCGTCGACGTCGGCGAGCTTGCGGAGCTGATCGGACACCGCGCCGATCTCGTCGAGCACGGCGCCGTCGCGCGCGTAGAGGGTGTCCTCCGCCGAGGCGGTGCCGTCGGCGAGGCGCGAGGCGTAGCGCAGCCGGTCGCGGTCGCGCGTCCACCCGTCTTCGTCGCCGGGGCTGAGGCCGAGCGCGTCGATCTCCTTCACCTGGTAGCGCAAGAGGTCTTCTCGATCGGCGCGGTCGCGCAGCGAGCGCAGGGCCGCCTCGAGCTTCGCGCTCGCCTCGTGGAGCGTCGCGTGGGCGCGCGTCACCTCGGCGCGCTGCCCCTCGAGGGCCCCCGACGCGTCGAGCAGCATGAGGTGCGTCGTGGGGTCGGTGAGCGTCTGCTGGTCGTGCTGCGAGGTCACGTCGGCGAGGCCCGAGGTGAGCATCGCGAGCTGCGTGAGCGACACCATGCGGCCGTTGAGGTACGCCCGCGAGCGGCCGCCCGTGCGCTCGTTGCCCACGATGCGCCGCACGACGAGCTCCTCGTCCCACGCGATGCCCGCGTCTTCGAAGCGCTGGCGCCGCGGGTCGTTGGCGCGCGGGGTGAACACGGCCTCGATCTCGGCCTGCGCGGCCCCCGTGCGCACCACGTCGGTGGCCGACGCGCGCGCCCCGAGCACGAGCGCGAGGGCGTCGACGAGGATGCTCTTGCCCGCCCCCGTCTCGCCGGTCACCACGTTGAGCCCGGGGCCGAAGGTCACCTCGACCGCGTCGATGATGGCGAAATCGCGAACCTGGAGTGAGAGCAACATCGTGAGGGTCTCACCGCTCGGTAGTCGCTCACGCGCGCCCGGTCAATCTCCGCGCGCGACCGCCGTGGCGTACTCTGTCCACGCCCGCGGCGCGGTCGCGGTGCAACTTGCTGCGCGCGCGCGAGGGGTGTTACGTTCGACGGTGAGCACGCAACGGGTGGGCAGCGACGTCGCGCACGTCTCTCCCCGGTGCGTCCTCATCCCCCAACGCATGATATGTCTCGGTCGCCTTGATTTTCCTGCGGTGCGCGCGTGAGCGACATGGCCGCAACGCTGGTCGGCTCCTTCGCGCTCCTCACCGTGGGGGCCGTGCTCGCAGGGCTCGAGTCGTCGCTCGTCACGCTCCCCGAGGCCCGGCTCCGCGCCCTGCGCGACGAGCTCGGCGACGAGGGCCTGCTCCTCGAGCGCTACCTCGCCAACCCCAACCGCACGCTCTCGCGCCTCCTCGCCGGGCGGGTGCTCGCCCCCATCGCGGCCACGGTGCTCCTCGTGCCCTGGTTCGTCGTGCGCGGCGACCCGTGGTGGGTGCTCGTGCTCGTGATGCTCGCCATCGCGTTCGTGTACGGGCTCCTCGTCGAGGTGGGCGTCTCCGTCGGCCGCCGGCGCGCGCGCGCCATCGCGCCGCGGGCCCTGTCGTGGATGCGCCCCATCGCGCTGCTCCTCGCGCCCTTCGCGGCCCCGCTGGCGGCGGTAGGCGAGCTGGTCTCGTCGCGGCTGCGCGACCGCAAGACGCTCGAGCCCCCTCCCCTCACGGAGAAGGAAGTCGAGTACGTGGTCGAAGAGGCGCAGAGCGCCGGCGCCGTCGACCCGCTCAGCAGCCGCATGCTGCAGAACGTGTTCGAGATCAAGAACCGCACGGCGCGCGACATCATGGTGCCCCGCACGCGCATCGTGGCGCTCGAGGTGAACACCCCCCTCGACGCCGCCGTGCGACGCCTCTCCGAAGAGGCCCACTCGCGCGTGCCCGTGTACCGCGGGCAGATCGACAACGTGGTGGGCGTGCTCATCGCGAAGGACCTGTTCCGCGTCGCCACCGAGCGCCTCTCGTTGACGGCCCCAGCGAACACGCAGCCGCCGCCCACGATCGACGCGCTCATGCGCAGGCCCGTGCTCTTCGTCACCGACACCCAGCCCGTGCTCACGGCCCTGCGCGACATGCAGTCGAAGCGCACGCACCTCGCCGTGGTGGTCGACGAGTTCGGCGCCATGGTGGGCGTCATCACCCTCGAAGACGTGCTCGAAGAGCTCGTGGGCGAGATCGAAGACGAGCACGACGAGCGCAGCGTCGAGGCCGAGTTCGCCGAGATCGCCGCGGGGCGCTTCATGGCCAACGCGGCCATCCCCATCGAGACGCTGGGCGAGCGCCTCGACGTGGAGTTTCCCCCCGACGGCGACTACGCGTCGCTGGGCGGCTTCCTCGCGGCGCGCGCGGGCAAGGTGCCCGAGGTCGGCGCGGTCGTGCTGTGGGAGGGGCTGCGCTTCATCATCCGCGAGGGCGACAAGCGCCGCGTCACGAAGGTCGAGATCGTCCGCGATCCGTCGCGCCTCGACGCCAACTGACGGGGGGCCGCGGCGCGCGCCGCGACCCCGCGCGATCGCATCAGCCGAGGTAGTTCTGGAGGGGCGTGTACGCGAGGCCGTGGGCCTCGGCGACGGCCTCGTAGGTGCAGCCGCCGTCGTAGGTGTTGATGCCGAGCGCGAGGGCCGGATCGGCCTTGGCGGCGGCGGCCACGCCCTTGTCGGCGATGGCGAGCGCGTACTTCATGGTGGTGTTGGTGAGCGCGAAGGTGCTCGTGTGCGCCACGGCGCCCGGCATGTTGGGCACGCAGTAGTGAATCACGCCGTCGACCTCGTAGGTCGGGTTGTCGTGGCTCGTCGGGCGCACGGTCTCGATGCAGCCGCCCTGGTCGATGGCGACGTCGACGATGACCGAGCCCTTCTCCATCTTGCCGACGAGCGCGCGGTCGACGAGCGTGGGGGCCTTGGCGCCCGTCACGAGCACGGCGCCGATCACGAGGTCGGCGCGCGTCACGGCCTCCTCGATGTTGGCGGGGTTCGAATAGAGCGTCTCGATGGAGCCGCCGAAGATGTCCTCGAGGTAGTCCATGGTCTTGGCGTGAACGTCGAGCACGGTCACCTGCGCGCCCATGCCGATGGCGATGCGCGCCGCGTTGCGACCCACGACGCCGCCGCCCAGGATCACCACGCGGCCGCGGCGCGTGCCGGGCACGCCGCCGAGGAGGACGCCTTTGCCGCCGCGCCACTTCTCGAGGCTCGTCGCGCCGGCCTGCACGGCCATGCGACCGGCCACTTCGCTCATCGGGCGGAGCAGCGGGAGCGAGCCGTCGGCCAACTGAATGGTCTCGTACGCGACGCCGCGAACGCCCTTCTCCATGAGCTTGCGCGTGAGCACGGGCTCGGCGGCGAGGTGCAGGTAGGTGTAGATCACCAGGCCCGGGCGAAAGAACTCGTACTCCGCGGGGAGCGGCTCCTTCACCTTCATCACCATGTCGGCGCGGTTCCACACGTCGGCGGCCGACGCGACGATCTGCGCGCCCGCGGCCACGAACTTGTCGTCGTGCAGGCCCGAGCCCTCGCCCGCGTGCGACTCGACCAGCACCGTATGACCGCGCTGCGTAAGCTGGCGAACCCCCGCGGGCGTCATGCCGATGCGGTACTCGCGGGTCTTGATCTCCTTCGGAACTCCAATGATCACGGTGCGAATCACTCCTTCCGCCGCGCGGCGCCAATGTCGTGTGCACCCGCGCGAGGCGCGCGAACCATAGTCGCAAACCCACGACGTTGTGAACCGTGACGCGTGACGCGCCCGCGTCATTCGGGGTATAGGCTGCGCCCCGTGCGCAAGCTCCGGCTGTTCGTCCTCGTCGTGGTGGTGCTCCTCTCGGGCGCGCTCGGCGTGGCGCTCCGCGCGGGCTGGGTTCGCTCGCCCTGGTCGGCGCGCTACGCCGAGCTCGGCGCGCAGCTGCGCGACCGCGGCACCGTGGCCGTCGCGGGCCGCATCCCCTGGGGCCTCACCGCGGGCGACGCCACGCTCACGCCCGCCGCGCGCATCGCGGGCCTCGGCGCAGCGCTCGACGGCCCGCGCGACGAG
>CAISKJ010000759.1 GCA_903885885.1 uncultured delta proteobacterium | reverse complement strand
GCGGCCCTGCGGCGACGGGGCGACCGCCGCCCCCCGCGCGTCGTCGCGGCGCCAGGGCGCCAGGGCCGCGCGCAGGTCGGCGAAGGAGCCGTAGCGGTGCGAGGCCTCGCGCGAGAGCACGCGCATCACGACGCGGGCGAGCGCGGGGTCGAGGTCGGGGCGCCAGCGCGCGATGTCGGTGGGCGGCTGCGACACGATCTGAATGAGCAGCGCGGGGTACGTGTCGGCCTCGTAGGGGATGTGCCCCGTGAGGGCCTGGTACAAGATCACCCCGAGGGAGTACTGGTCCGCCGCGTGGGTGACGTGCCGGTCGGCGCGGGCCTGCTCGGGGGCCATGTACGCGGGCGTGCCGAGGATCATCCCCGTCGAGGTGAGCTGCGCGTCGCCGCCCACGATGCGCTTGGCGATGCCGAAATCGATGAGCTTGGGCACGGGCTCGCCGTCGCCCTCGCCGTGCTGCAAGAAGACGTTCTGCGGCTTGACGTCGCGGTGCACGATGCCGCGCGCGTGGGCGGTGCCGAGCGCGCTCATCACGGGCTCGAGGATGCGAATGATGCGCCCCGGCGCCACCGGGGCCTCGCGCTGCACGAAGTCGGCGAGGCTCTCTCCGTGGAGGAGCTCCATCACCATGTAGAGGCGGCCGTTGTCGGCGCCGAAGTCGATCACCTCGACGATGTTCTTGTGGCGCACCTCGTTGGCGGTGCGCGCCTCCTGGAGGAAGCGGTGCGGCACCACGGGGTTGGCCGCGAGCTCGGGCAGCAGGAGCTTGATGGCCACCGCGCGCCCGAGCGTCATGTGGCGCGCTTCGAACACGGCCCCGGTGCCGCCCACGCCGAGCACGCGCACGACCTCGTAGCGGCCGCCGATCTGGTCGCCGGGTGCGATCCCCAGCACGCGGCTGCCGGGCGCTTCGGGGGCTGCGTGCATGCGCCGCGGACCTTACGCGAATTCGAGCGCGCGCGTCACGTGCGAGGCGATCAGTCGGCCGCCGCGTCGGCGGGCGTCGCGGCCTCGGCGGCGCCGTCGTCGACGCCGCCGTCGCTCACGCGGAAGTCGCAGGTGCCGCCGAGGGCGCCGTCGCCCTCGGGCACGCAGCGCGAGGTGGGGTTGAGCGTCGACACGAAGCAGTCGTAGTCGTTGATGCACTGCGCCCGGCAGAAGCCGTCGCGCGCGCAGATCTCGCGGCGCGCCTGGTTGCACTCGCTGTGGTAGACGCAGCGGTACGGCTCGTTGGGGGGATAGCAGGCGTAGAAGCCCGAGGTGTCGGCGGGGCGGCAGGTGAAGTTCGTGGGGCAGTCGCGGTCGCGGTCGGCCTGCGCGACGCCCGGGCGGCTGTTGCAGGGCTTGCGGCACGACTTGCCCGCGCACACCTCGCCGTTGTCGCAGTCGCTGTTGAACACGCACTGCCCCGGCGGAACCTCGCGCCCCTTGCAGAACGCGGCGGCCAGAGAGAGCGCCAGGAGCGCCACGAGGGTGCCCACGCGGGTGCTCGCGAATACGGTGCTGCTTTGCTTCACGACAAACCTCGGTGCCCGGCCGTTATCGCGCGCAGAGGGAGTGTCGGTGACGCACCGCCCTCGGTCGACGCGCCCGCTTCCGCGCGCCCTGTAGATGCCCGATGCCCACGCGCCGCGCAAGGGTGTAGCCGCGGGCGCGCCGCGCTCACTCCAACGAGAGCACGCGGCGAAAGGCGGTGACGGTGTGCGGCGCGCGCACGGCGTCGGCGTCGGCCACGAGGCGCGTGAGGGCCCGCACGAGCACCCGCGCCTGGCGCGCCTCGGCCTCGCTCGCGGCGGCGATCTCGGCGATGCGCCGCGCGGCCGCGAGGGCCTCGGGGAAGCGCCCCGCCTGCGAGGCCGTCTCGACGAGGAGGCGCGTGGCCTCGACGCTGTCGGCGTGCTCGCGCAGCGCCGCGAGGGCCTCGTCGAGGGCGCCGAGGGCGCTGAGGGCCTGCGCGTACGCCATCGCGTCGCGGTCGACGGTCCACGCGCGCCGCGGCGCCCGCGCGAGGGACTGGAGCGCGTCGGCGCGGTGCCCCCGCGCGTCGAGG
>CAISKJ010000758.1 GCA_903885885.1 uncultured delta proteobacterium | reverse complement strand
CGCGCGAACGAACGCGCGCAGCGGGCGGCGCGGGCCGCGAGGTCGCGCGCGACGCCGTCGCCGGAGAACACCACCAGCATCGTGGCGCCGAGCACCTCGAGCTGCCCGCCACACGCCGTCGCCACCTCCGCGAAACGCGTGCTCGCCACCGCCGGGGGCATCGACTGCATCGTGTGGTCCATCGTGGCCGCCGCGTCGTCGTAGGGAACGTGATCGTCGCCCGCCGTCGACGCCGCGATCACGCACACGAGGCGCCGCTCGCCGTGGGTGAGCGCGACGGGGCGCGCCGGCGCGGGCGCGACGCCCGCCTCGGTCATCGGGCCGAGCGCGTCGAGGGCCTCGATCACCGCGGCCGCGTCGGGGGGCCGATCCTCTTTGCGCCGCGACACCATGGCCGCGATGAGGTCGTCGAGCGCCGCGGGCACCGTCGGCCGCAGCGTCGAGGTGCGCGGCGCGTCGTCGATGAGAATGCGCGCGAGGATCGACACCGCCGTGTCGCCGTCGAAGGCCGGGCGCCCCGTGAGGCACTCGAACAGCACACAGCCCACCGAGAACACGTCGACGCGCGCGTCGATCACGCGCTCGCCGCGCACCTGCTCCGGGGCCATGTAGCCCGGCGTGCCGAGCACCGTGCCCGTGCGCGTGGCCGCGTGGGTGCCGCGCTGCCGCCGCGCGATGCCGAAATCGAGCACCTTGGCGCGCGCGATGTCGCCGCCCGGCAAGAAGATGTTCGGCGGCTTGATGTCGCGGTGCACGATGCCGCGCGCGTGCGCCGCCGCGAGGGCCTCGCACACCCGCCGCGCGAGGGCCACGCTCTCGACGGCGTTGAGGCCCTGGCGCGCGAGGCGCTGGTCGAGGTCTTCGCCGGTGAGCCACTCCATCACGAGGTAGGGCCGCCCCTCGACGGTGCCGTGCGTGATGTGCCGCACGATCGCGGGGTGACTCAGCTCGGCGAGCACGAGCGCCTCGCGCACGAAGCGCTCGGGGTCGAGCCCGTCGGTCTCGCGCAGCACCTTGAGCGCGACGAGGTCGCCGCTGTGCCGGTCGATCGCCCGATACACGACCGACATGCCCCCTTCGCCCGCGAGAGATTCGACCTGAAAGCGACCCGCGACGACGACACCCGGCTCCATGAACGGTGCGCCGTCTAACCACGACGCGACCCGCGAGGGAAGGGCCCCGTGGTCGCCCCCCTGCGTTCGTGCGAGAGTCCGCCGCCCGATGAATGCCTCTCGCTCGCTGGTGATTTTCCTCGCCGTGGCCTCCGCGTGCAGCAGCGCGCCCGCCGCGCCCGCCGACGCCTCCTCCGACGTCGCCACGGCCGACACCGCGTCGCCCGACGCCGCGCTCGACGACGCCCCCGCCGACGACGTCGACACCCGCGAGGGCGGCGGCGCGTGCTCCTTCAACCGCGACTGTATCGCCTCCGAGCGCTGCGCGTGCAGCGACGCCGACGGCTGCCGCTGCGCCACGGGCGCGCGCGGTGTGGGCGTCGCCGGCGTCGACCGGTGCGCCACGGGCAACGACTGCGCGAGCGCCCTCTGCCTCGACGGCCCCGGCGGCGCGCTGCTCTGCTCCGCACCCTGCGCGACGACCGCCGACTGCCCCGCGGCGCTCCCGCGCTGCATCAGCGTGCCCACCGTGGGGCGCATCTGCGCGCGCGACCCGAGCGCCACCGCCGACGCCGGCGCGGGCACGGCCCTCACGGCCCGCTTCGGGAGCGCCACCGGCGGCTTCGACCGCGCGCAGCACGGCGTCGCAGGCGCCGACGGCGTGTACATCGAGGCTCACTTCGGCGGCGACCCCGCGTGCCCCACCATGAGCTCGCCCACGCCGCGCCGCACCCTCGTGCTCAGCGGCGTGCGCGCGGGGCGCACGGGCGTTCAAACACGGGCCGACGGCGTCTCCGCCACCCTGCTCGATTTCGGCGGCGAGCTCGTGAGCGCGCCCCTCGTTCGGGCCACCGCCGTCGAGGTGACGCCCCGCGCGATCGACCGCGGCGTCACCGTGTCCCTCGAACTCACGGCGACCTTTCCCGGCGGCACCATCACTGGATCGTTCGTGGCGCCGCACTGCGCCTCGCTCGACGCGCCGTAACCTTCGCGCGGCTGCGATACCATGGCGCCGATGCTGCGCCCCATCGTCTGCCTCTCGCTCCTCGCCGCGTGCACCTCATCGCCCGCGACGCCGCCCACACCCGACGCCTCGACCGTCGACGTGAGCGACGTCGCTGTCGCCGACGCGCCCGCCGATACCGCCCCCGACGCGCCCGTCGACGCACCGCGCACGGGCCCCGGCCCCCTCGCGCCGCAGAGCGCGCCGCGACCGCTCGCCGTCGCGCGCTGGATCACCACAACCCTCGCGAGCGGCGCCGACGACGAGGTGCTCCCCGAGCTCGAGAACAACACGTTTCGCCTGCCCGACCTCACGGGGCAATCGTACGGCCTCTACTGGGATGAGCAGGCGCCCGGCGCGATGGGCGAGCTCCCCGCGGCGCCGCCGAGCGGCCTGCTCTACGCGGCCGCGGAGGTCACCGTGCCCGACGGTGCGCACGTGTTCGCGCGCGCCGACGTGATGCTCGGCGTGTACGCCAACGGCGCGGTGCAGCCCGGCGACGTCTACGCATCGGGCAAGGTCCGCGTGCCCGTCGCCACGCACGCGGGCGCCAACGTGGTCACCTTCCGCGCGCTGGGCTTCCGCGGTACGCCGCGCGCCGAGCTCTTCGCCACCGACGACGAGGTGCTGCTCAACACCGACGACGTCACCGTGCCCGACCTCCCCGTGGGCGACACGCGCGAGCAGTTCGTCGGCGTCGCGACGCTCAACCTCACCGACGCGCCCGCGCTCGGCGTCACGGCGCGCGTCGAGGCCAGCGACGCGTGGGAGGGCACCACCCTCGAGCTCCCGTCGCTGCCCGCGGGCGCGGTCACGCAGGTGCCCTTTCGGCTCGCGCCGCGCCGCGCGTTCACCACGCCGGGCGAGCGCGTCACCGTCGGCCTCCGCGTCGAGTCGCCGTCGCTCCGG
>CAISKJ010000757.1 GCA_903885885.1 uncultured delta proteobacterium | reverse complement strand
TGCACGCGCAGCGCCCCTCGCTGCACCACGAGCCCGCGCCGCACGTGACGCCGCAGGCGCCGCAGTGGTTGGGGTCGGTGGCGGTGTCGACGCACGCAGCCCCGCAGCGCGCGGGGGTGGCGAGCGGGCACGCGCACGCGCCGCCGCGGCAGGTGCGCCCGTCGCCGCAGGGCGTGTCGTTGGGGAGCGGGTCGTACACGCAATAGCCGCCGGTGCTCTGGCAGCGCTCGTTGGCGGTGCAGGGGTCGGCGTCGGCGCAGTTCTCGTCGACCCGGCACGCGCGCCGCGCGAGGCACCCGCGCACCGGGTCGCACGCCGAGCCCTCGGAGCAGCGCAGGGCCGCGGGCTCGTAGGTGCAGCGACCGTTGTCGCAGCGGTCGATGGTGCACTCGACGCGGTCGTTGCACTGAAGGTCGAGGGTGCACTCGCGGCCCGCGTCGGGCCGGTCGGCGCCGGCGTCGGCGGTGGGCGCGGTCGAGGCGCTGCACCCGAAGAGCGCGAGGCCGAGGAGTGCGAAGGGGGCGTGCGGTGCGCGCATCGGGGCGGCGATGCTACCAGAACGGGCGCAGGGGGTTGTGGTACCTTCGCGGCCCTTTGCGAAAGGCACTACGATGAATGCGAACGACCTCTGGGCGCGCTACCAGCGCGAGCTGTACACCGACGAGGCGCTGGGCCTCACGCTCGACCTGAGCCGCATGGAGATCGACCCCGCCTGGCGATCTTCGATGGCCCCCGCGCTCACGCGGGCCTTCGACGCGATGGAGGCCCTCGAGGGCGGTGCCATCGCGAACCCCGACGAGGGCCGCATGGTAGGGCACTACTGGCTCCGCGACGCGGCGCGCGCCCCGACGCCCGAGATGCGCGCGGAGATCGAGCGCACCGTCGACGCGGTCGAGGCCTTCGCGCGCGCCGTCCACGCGGGCACCGTCGCGCCCGCCGCGGGAGGGTGCTACCGCAACGTGCTGGTGGTGGGCATCGGCGGGTCGGCGCTGGGGCCGCAGTTCGTGTCCAACGCGCTCCGTCACACGGGCGATCCGTGCAAGGTGTACTTCGTCGACAACACCGACCCCGACGGCATCGAGCGCACGCTCGGCGACATCGGGTCGCTCGCCGCCACGCTCACGGTGGTGATCTCCAAGTCGGGCGGCACGCGCGAGACGCGCAACGGCATGCTCGAGGTGGCGCGCGCCTACGCGAAGCAGGGCGTAGCCTTCGAGGCCAACGCGGTGGCCGTCACGGGCGTCGGCAGCGAGCTCGATCGCGTGGCCGTCGCCGACGCGTGGCGCGCGCGCTTCCCCATGTGGGACTGGGTGGGCGGTCGCACCTCCGAGCTCTCCGCGGTGGGGCTCTTGCCCGCGGCGCTGCAGGGCTTCGACGTGCGCGCGATGCTCGACGGCGCCCGCATCATGGACGCCTCCACGCGCACCCGCGACGTGGCCACCAACCCCGCGGCGGCGATGGCGCTCGCGTGGCACTGGGGCTCGAACGGCCGCGGCGAGCGCGACATGGTGGTGCTCCCCTACAAAGACCGCCTCGAGCTCCTCTCGCGCTACCTGCAGCAGCTCATCATGGAGTCGATCGGCAAGGAGCGCGACCTCGACGGCGCCGTCGTGCACCAGGGGCTCACGGTGTACGGCAACAAGGGCAGCACCGACCAGCACGCGTACGTGCAGCAGCTCCGCGACGGCGTGGCGAACTTCTTCGTCACCTTCATCGAGGTGCTGCGCGACCGCGAGGGCGATGGCTTCGAGGTCGAGCCCGGGGTCACCTCGGGCGACTACCTCTTCGGCTTCCTCGAAGGCACGCGCCGCGCGCTCTACGAGAGCGGCCGACGCTCCATCACGCTCACGCTCGAGGCCGTCTCGGCGCGTACCGTGGGCGCGCTCATCGCGCTCTATGAGCGGGCCGTCGGGCTCTACGCAACGCTGGTCAACGTGAACGCGTACCACCAGCCCGGCGTCGAGGCGGGCAAGAAGGCGGCGGGCGCCGTCATCGCCGTGCAGGGGCTTGTTCTCGAGGCCCTGCGCGCGCACACGGGCGACGCGCTCACGGCCGATGAGGTCTCTCGCGCGGCGGGCGTCGCCGACGTCGAGACGGTGTTCAAGATCCTGCGACACGCGGCCGCGAGCGGGCACCACGGGGTCGAGCGCGTGGGCGATCGGAGCGTGTTCGGCGGGCGCTTTCGAGCGCGCGCGGTGAGTTGACGTAACGGCTTTCTTCGCAGCGTTCTTGGCGAACGGTGAGCCCGCCGGAATAAGGTGCCTTCAACAAGAGGGACATCGAAGATGGGCGCGGAACTCACGGTGCGGCAGAAGATCCTGGTTTCAGCGGTAGCCCTTGGCGAAGAGATCGACGCGTTCTCCGTCGAAGACCTCATCGTCCGGTGCTGGAACCTCTTTCCGGAGGCGTTCTCGCTCCGCGGCTACTTCGCGAAGCACCCTGATTCGAACCGCGTGCTGGCCAAGCTCTCGGGCGCCGACGGGCTCTGCGGCCTCGGTTGGCTCGAGCACACCGATCAGCGCATGTACCGCGTGACGCGCAAGGGCCGCGTGGTGTCCAAGCAGCTGCTCGCGATCCTCGCGGGCAACGGCACCGCGCCGGTGCTGGTCCCCGCCCCCGAGGCGATCGCCGAAGAGACCGGCGAGATCCCTGTGGTGAAGTCCATCCCCGCGCCGGCGCCCAAGAAGGAAGAGGCGCGCGTCGCGACCCCCAAGGCGCCGCGCCAGCCCCGCGTGGCCAAGGCCGACAAGGGCGAGGCCCAGGCCCCGTCGCGCCCCGCGGTGATGCTCGCCGCCCCCGAGGTGATGGCCATCGGCGCCATCGCGAAGGGCGACGCGCTCCGCAAGTTTCTCCGCGGATCGCCGCTCACCTTCGCCGACGCGTGCTCGTTCTGGGGCATCACGGCGTCGCGCACCACCAACGTGCAGCAGCGCCTCGACGCGGTCGAAGACCTCCTCAAGCGCGTGGTCGAGAGCTTCGGCTCCGAGGGCGCCACCGATCCGCGCCTCCCGCCGCTCTCCACCTGCTACGGGCTCCTCAACCTGCACCGCCTCATGCTCGGCCGCTTCTCGCGCGAGCTCGAGTCGATGCGCCTGCAGCTCGCCGCGGGCTGACCCTCCCCCGAAACCTCCGCGAAACCCTTTCTTCACAGCGGCTCACAG
>CAISKJ010000756.1 GCA_903885885.1 uncultured delta proteobacterium | reverse complement strand
TAGAGGTATTTCTCCAGAAAGATTGGTTTTTGCTGATCGCATGGAATCCCCAGAGCTCTAGCCCGAAAGTCGACGCGGCGACAGTCACTAGAAACACCGTAGAATCAGATCATTGGTCGACTTGTGTGCCGAACGGAGCGCTCCCGCGGGGGCGGGGCGCGCGGCAGCGGGGGTGGGGGCTCGTACGCAAACCGACAGCCCGGTGTGCTTGCGCCGCGCCCGCCGCCCGCTTCCAGGCGCCTGGAACTGCGCTTCCAGGCGCCTGGAACTCCCTTGCGACCGCCGCCCATCGTTCGTGCTCCCGCCATGCGAGGGCGTTGTCGTACGATTCTTCGAACTTCGCGTGACGTCCTCGCCTACGCCCGACAGACCCAATCTCCCCCGAATGGCCCTCGACGACCTGCGCTGGACCGCGCAGATCGCCGGCCGCATCGGTGTCAGCGCCACCCTCGAAGCGCTCGTGCGCACCAGCGCCGACATTCTCGACCGCTTCGCCCAGGTGACGTACCGCGCGCTCTACCTCTTCGATTTCGAAGAGCAGCGCATGCGCCTCTTTCACGCTCGCGGCTTCACCGACGAGGAGCGCGCCGTCGCCGAGGCCACCGCGCTCGATCGCCACCCCGGCTGGGTGATGCGCACGCAGCAGCCGCTGCGGGTGGGCGACACCGCGCAGCAGCCCCACGACAGCCCCTCGAAGGACAGCCCGCGCAGCTTGCCGGTGCGCTCGCGGCTGTGGCTCCCCGTCGTGGTCGACGGCGACAGCGTCGGCGCCATCGGCCTCGCCAGCACCGCCGTCGAGGCCTTCGACGCCTACGACCAGGACGTGCTCCTCGTCGTCGCCGAGCTCGTCGGCCTCGCGTACCTCCGCCTCCGCGCCGAGCACTCCACGCGGCGCCAGCGCGAGCGCGCCGTGCTCGCCGAGCAGGCCCTCGAGCTCGCCACGCGGCGGCAGCTCGAGGCCCGCCACGCGGTCATTCTGGCCTCCATCGGCGACGCGGTGATCGCGTGCGACACCGCGCGGCGCATCACGCTGCTCAACCCCGTGGCCGAGGCCCTCACGGGGTACACCTCCGCCGAGGCCCACGGGCGCCCCATCGAGGAGGTGTTTCGCCTCGTCGCGTCGGAGACCCGCGAGCCCGCGCCCCTCCGCGTGGCCGAGGTGCTCGCCACGGGCAAGGCGCTCGGCTTCGCCAGCAACGCGGCCCTCCTCCGCCGCGACGGCGTCGCGACGCCCATCGCCGACAGCGCGGCCCCCATCGTCGAAGACGGGGTCACCCTGGGCGTGGTGCTCACCTTCCGCGACGTCACCGAAGACCGCGCCCGCGCCGCGGCCCTGCGCGCCCAGCAGGAGCAGCTCACGGCGCTCCTCGCCAGCACCGCCGCCCTCGTCTACTCGGCCAGACTGCCTGATTTTACCATCGATTTCATCAGCCCCTCGGCGCACGAGCTCCTGGGCTTCACGCCCGACGAGATGATGGCGCCGGGCTTCTGGGACTGGGCCATCCACCCCGACGACCGCGACCGCGTGCTGGCCGCGCTGCCCGCGCTCTTCGTCGACGGGCGCCACGTTCACGAGTATCGGCACCGGCACAAGCGGGGCGGCTACCGCTGGCTCCGCGACGAGCCGCGGCTCGTCTTCGACGACGCGGGGCGCCCGCTGCGCGCCGTGGGCGCATCGTTCGACATCACCGCCCGCAAGCGCGACGAGCAGCGCCTCGGGGCCCTCTACGCCGTGCAGCAGGTGGTGTCGCGGGTGTCGCGGGCCTTCCTCGCCACGCCGCACGCCGACCCCGCGGCGGTGCTGCGCGCGCCGCTGGCCGAGCTCGGCGCCGCCTGCCACGCCGATCGCGTGTACGTGTGCCTCAGCGCGGGTGTCACCTTCGAACACGCCTACGAGTGGTGCGCCGCCGGCGTCGAGGCGCGCGACCTCGCCACGCGCCGCGCGCTCTTCGAACGCTCGCCGCGGGGCCTCCCGGCGCTGCGCGCGGGCCTCGCGGTGCAGTGCCCCACCGAGGGCGCGACCGACGAGGAGCGCGCTTCCTACGAGGCCCTGTGCGCCGCGCTCGGGGTCGTGCGGGCCGCGGTCGTGCCCATGATGGTCGACGGCGCGCTCCGCGGCGTCGTGGGCGTCGACAACGCGTCCCTCGAGGCCCTCGAGGCCGACGAGCTCACGCGCCTCCTGCAGCTCTTCGCCGACGCCGTCGCCGCGGGCCTGCGGCGCGCGGAGAACGAGCGCGCGCTCCAGGGGCTCAACCACCAGCTCGCGCAGCGCGCCGAGCGGCAGCGCGCGCTCTTCGAACTCTCCACGGGCCTCGCCCTCACCAGCGACCGCGCCATGATGTGGCAGCGGATCCGCGCCACCCTGCGGTGCTTCTTCAAGGTCGAGCGCTTCTCCTACGGCGAGGTCGACGGCGTCACGGGCGCGTACACCCTCCGCATGGTCGACGAGCCTCCGACGTTGGGCGAGGCCGCGCCGCACGCCGACGCCGCGTTCCCCCTCGGCGCCACGCAGCCCGGCGCCGCCCTCGACATCACCGGGACAGCCATCGCCGAGGCCCTCGCGCGCGGCGTGCCGGTGACCACGCGCGACCGCGCCGTGGAGGGCTTCCGCGACTGGTCCACCCTCCGTGAGCGCCGCGGGTACAACCAGTTCGTGGTGATCCCGCTGCTCGACTCGGGCGGCAGCTTCGCGACCCTCAACGTCAGCGCCATTCAAGACGCCCCGCCCGACCTCGACGACATCCGCTGGATCGAGCAGGTGGGCATCGCCGCCGCCGCGCACCTCGCCGCGCTGGCCGCCCGCGAGTCGCTGCGCGCGCTCAACCGCGACCTCGAAGACCGCGTCGCGCTGCGCACCCGCGAGCTGCAGCAGAGCGAGGAGCGCTTCGAGCGGCTCTTTCAGTACGCGCCGCAGGCGATGCTCATCGTCGACGCCGACGGGCGCGTGTCGCAGTCGAACCGCAACGCGCAGAAGCTCTTCGGCTACAGCGACGAGGCCTTCGTCGGGCTGCCGGTGTCGGAGCTGGTGCCCCACGCGGTGCGCGAGCGCCACGCGGGGCTCCAGCGGGCGTACACCGAGGCGGGCGCCATCGTGGTGATGGCGAGCGATCGGCAGGTGAGCGCGCTGCGCAGCGACGGGCGGCCCTTCATGGCCGAGGTGGGGCTGGTGCCGCTGCGGCTCAACGGCGAGCAGGCGGTGCTGGTCGGCGTCTCCGACGTGAGCGACCGCGTGGCGGCGCAGGCCGAGGTGACGCGCTCTTTGCGAGAGAAGGAGACGCTGCTCAAAGAGATTCACCACCGGGTGAAGAACAACCTGCAGATCTTCTCGAGCCTGCTCATGCTGCAGGCCGACCAGTCGCCCTCGGCGGCGGCGCGCGCCCCCCTGGAGGAGAGCGTCCACCGGGTGCGCTCCATGGCGCTCATTCACGAGCAGCTGTACGGCTCCGACACGCTCGAGCGCATCGAGCTGGGCACCTACGCGCGCCAGCTCGTCGGGGCGCTCCGCGGCACGCTCGCGCCGCGGGCGCGGGTCAAGGTGCGCGCGACGCCCGTCGAGGTGTCCGTCGACACGGCGGTCCCCGTCGGGCTCATTCTCAACGAGCTGCTCACCAACGCGTTCAAGTATGGCCTCGCGCGCCCCGCGGTGGACCTCGCCGCGCGCCCCGGCCGCACCGGCCCCGACTGCGACGTGCTGCTCGAGGTGGGCGCCGAGGGCGACACGCTGCGCCTCGCCGTGAGCGACTCGGGGCCGGGCCTCGCCCCGCAGTTTGCCACCGCCGTCGCGAGTACGCTGGGCCTCCAGCTCGTGCGCTCGCTCACGCGCCAGCTGCGCGGCACGCTCAGCGTCGCGAGCGACGAGGGCACGCAGTTTACCCTCGTGTGCCCCCTGCGCCGCCACGCCTGACGGCCCGCCGCGGCGCCACTCGGAGCAGTTACCGACGCCGGGAACTATTTTTACCGACGTCGGTAAGCGTGGCTGCGCGGGAGCGTGGCGCGGAGGTCGCCGAGGCGTGCGTCGGGGTGGGCGGCGTTGGCGCCGTCGATCGCAGGTGCGGCGCGCGTCGTCGCGGGCGATGCCCGCGGCCTCGCAGAAGGCGGTGACGGCGGTGACGGCGGTGAGGCGGTGAGGCGGTGAGGCGGTGACGGCGGTGAGGCGGTGACGGCGGTGACGGCGGTGAGGCGGTGACGGCGGTGAGGCGGTGAG
>CAISKJ010000755.1 GCA_903885885.1 uncultured delta proteobacterium | reverse complement strand
GCGCCGCGGCGCGGGCGACGAGCTCCTCGGGCATCGCAGCGCCGCGCAGCACGGCGTGATCGGTGACGATCGCGACCGCCGCGGTCATGCGCTGGAGCGCCCGCGCCAGGTGCATCGCGCGCTCGGGCTCGTCGCCCGCCCAGCGATCGTGGCCGAAGAGGGCCGCCACGCGGTCGTCGAGGGTCGCGGCGCGCGCCCCGGCCGCGGACGCGAGGGGGTAGAGGTAGCGCGCGTCGCCGCGGGCCATGAGCAGGGTGACGAGGCGGTTCTCGACGGCGAGGGTGGCGGGCGGCGGCGCGGCGGCGGCCTCCCGCGAGACGGCGGCCGCGGCGCGCAGGGCGGCCTGCAGCGCGAGGGCGTTTGCGAAGCGCGCCGACGGGTCGCGCGCGAGGGCGCGGTCGCACACGGCCACGAGCGCGGGCGGGGCCTCAGGCCACACGGCGTCGAGGGCGCGCGCCTGGCCGAACGCGATCTGAAACATCGACGACAGCGACGACTCGCCCTCGAAGGGGAGCGCGCCCGTCAGGGCTTCGAAGAGGGTGACGCCGACGGCCCAGAGGTCGGCGCTCGCGTCGGCCGCGCCGCCGTGAAGCACCTCGGGGGACATATACCCGGGCGTGCCGAGGAGGTGCCCCGTGGTGGTGACGCGACGACCGGTGAGGGCGCGCGCGAGCCCGAAATCGAGCAGCCGCGCGTCGATGCCGTCGCCGTCGCACAGGAAGATGTTCGCGGGCTTCACGTCGCGGTGCACCACGCCGCGCGCGTGCGCCTCGCCGAGGCCCGCGAGCACCTGATCGACCACCGTGAGCGCCGCGTCGAGCGGCAGCGGCGCGCGCGCGATGCGCTGGGCGAGCGTCTCGCCGCGCAGCAGTTCGAACGCGAGCAGGGCCACGTCGGGCGCGACCGCCTCGTGGTCGAGCAGCCGCACGATGCGCGGGTGCGCGAGCGAAGCCGCGATGGACGCCTCGCGCGCGCAGCGCTCCCGATCGGCGGGCGTAAGGTCGACGAGCACCTTGAGGGCGAGGTCGACGGGGTCGCCGTCGCGGCGGGCCACGTACACGTCGCCCGTGCCGCCGCGCGCCAGGAGGCGCTGGATCACGAAGGAACCGAGGCGCGTGCCGGGCGCGAGACGGGCTCTCATGGGCGCCCGATCATCGCAGAAACGTCGCCCCTTCGATGCGCCGGATGATCGTTTCTCTAGCTATGGTATGTGTATACCCGAATACAGATACACGAATTCACGCAGCCAGCGGGGACGACGGGGGAGGCTCATGGTTCGATCGCGATGGGAGGGACGCGCGCCGGCATGGGCGCTCTCCCTGTTGGGGCTCTGTGTGACGGCGTGTGACGACGTGTCGTCGCCGACGTCGATCGCTGGCGACGCTGCGACCGCTGATGCCTACGACGCCGCGCGCGTCGCGCGCGACTGCCCTGCCAACTGGGTCGCCACGGCCGCGGGCGGCTGCGGCCCCGCCGTGCTCGTGTGCGCGTCGGGCGACGGCGCCGAGGGCGG